>NZ_FNBU01000001.1:0-130951 GCF_900102435.1 Sporolituus thermophilus DSM 23256
AGCTTTAATTTTCCCTCCGCGACAACTGTCGCGCGCGTAGCCCTTTGCGTTCTTCGTGATCTTTGCGGTTCAAATCGTTACTCCTTAAACTGCACCTGGTAAAGTTTGCTATACAGGCCGCCGGCGGCCACCAGTTCGGCATGGGTTCCCCGCTCGACGATGCGGCCTTTGTCCATGACGAGAATAAGGTCGGCCCGCTGGATGGTCGACAGGCGGTGGGCGATAACAAAGGCGGTCCGCCCGACCATCAGCTTGTCCAGCGCCTCCTGAACGAGTTTTTCGCTTTCGGTATCCAGCGCCGACGTCGCCTCGTCCAGGATGAGCACCCGGGGGTCCTTGAGAATGGCCCGGGCGATCGCGATCCGCTGCCGCTGGCCGCCGGACAGTTTAGCCCCCCGCTCGCCGATCTGGGTATCATAGCCGTGTGGCATGGCGGTGATAAAGCTGTGGGCGTTGGCCGCTTTGGCCGCAGCGATGACTTCGTCCGCGGTGGCGTCCAGGCGACCGTACAGGATATTTTCATAGACCGTGCCGTTGAACAGGACGGTTTCCTGCGGCACAATGCCGATCTGCTCGCGCAGCGATTTTAAGGTAACGGTCTTAATATCCGTCCCGTCAATCGTGATATACCCCGCCGTGGGGTCATAAAACCGGGGAATAAGGTTGGCGATTGTTGTCTTGCCGGCGCCGCTCGGTCCGACAATGGCAATCATCTGGCCGGGCTTGGCTTCAAAGGAGATGTCGATCAATGCCGGCTTGCCGCCGGTATATTCAAACGTCACGTTGTGGAAAGCCACATGCCCGTTAATCGGCGGTAATTCCACGGCGCCGGGCATTTCCTTAATTTCCGGCTCGGTGTCCAGCACGTCGAAGATGCGCTGGGCGGCCGCCAGCGCCCGCTGGATGTTGGCATAGACGCGGCTGAGCCGTTTTACCGGGTTCGAGATGTTTACCACATAAATAAGAAAGGCGATCAGGGCGCCGGCCGTCAGGTCGCCGTTAATTACCTCGCGGCCGCCGTACCAGATAATGACCGTTACGCCGATGGCCGCCAGGAACTCGACTACCGGCGTCAGCATCCCTGATAGCTGGGCGGTTTTCATGTTGGCCCGGAAGTTGTGGTAGTTTTCCCGTTCAAACCGGGCAATTTCATAGTCTTCACGGACAAACGACTTGATAACCCGGATAGCCGAAATGGTCTCCTGCAGCACCGACGTGATGTCGGCGGCCCGCTCCTGGGTAATCCGGCTGGCATGCCGCAGCTTGCGGCCAAAGACGTTCATGGCCTGGGCCACCAGCGGCAAGGTGATAAAAGTCAGCAGCGACAGTTTCCAGTCGAGAACGAACATGGCGCCCATGGAGCCGATCAGCACCATCGCCTCGGTGACCAGTTCGATTACGTTCTGGACCAGGGCGTTTTGCAGCGCCGCTACGTCGTTGGTGATATAACTCATGATCGTGCCGGTCTGGTGCCGTTCAAAATAGGCCAACGACAGCCGCTGGAGGTGGCGGTACACCTTTTCGCGGATATCGTTTACCACCAGTTGGCCGATATAGGACATGAGGTAAGTTTGGCCGTAATAAAATACGCCGCGCAGGAGAAACAGGACAATGATGCCGGCGGCAATCAGGTTGAGGGTCACCATGTCTTTGGCCGCCAACACCTTGTCGATCACGTCTTTGATAATCCAGGGCACGACCAGATTGGAGCCGGCCGCCATGACCATGCAGAAGAGGGCCGCGGCCAACCGGGGCCAATAGGGCCGAACATAGTTTAACAGGCGCAAGTAAAGGGTCATTACTTTCCTCCCGTGTTGTTGGCCGCCACTTCGAGCACGACGCGGGCCACCCGCTGCACGGCGCCCGCCTCGCCGAGTTTGGCGCGCACCTCGCTCAAATCGCGCAGCGTCTGCGCCCGCCGCGCGTCGTCGGTGAGCAGGGCCAGGGCCTCGCGGGCCACGTTGTCGGGATTGGCGGCATCCTGCAAGAGCTCAGGCACCACCTGCCGCCCGGCGATAATGTTGGGCAGGCCGATATAGGGAATTTTGACCAGGAACTTCCCCAAAAAATAGGTAAGGGCCGCCACTTTATAGATAATTACCGTCGGCACGCCCATAAGCGATGTCTCCAGCGTCGCCGTGCCGGAAGCGGCGATGGCCACCTGGGCGATATTCATTAGATCATAATTGCGGTCGGTGGTGAGCTTGACTGGCAAATTGTAGTTTCCGATTATATTCTGTAACATTTCCCGGGAAATTGTCGAGGCGACGGGCAGAAAAAACTGGCAGCCCGGTACTTGGGCCGCAATTTTTTCCCCGGCCGCCAGCATGACCGGCAGCAAGTTGGCGATTTCCTGCTGGCGGCTGCCAGGCATCAGCAGGACCAGCGGCCGCCCGGGATCGGCGCCGAAATAAGCGTAGGCCTCGTCTTTGGTCAGCGACGGTTTGACCACGTCTAGCAGCGGATGGCCGACAAAGGTAACATTCGCCCCTGCCTCACGGTACACCTCGGCTTCAAAGGGAAAGATGGCCGCTACCCGCTCTACCACTTCGGCCACTTCCCTGGCCCGGCCCCGTCCCCAGGCCCAGGCCGAGGGACTAATATAAGATACGACCGGGATGCCTTTGGCCTTGGCGATTTTCGCCAGGCGCATGTTGAAGCCGGGGTAATCAATCACGACCAGGACGTCGGGGCGCTCCCGCTCCAGATAATCGGCCAGCATGTCCCGCAGTTTGAAGAGTTTGCGCAAGTTTTTCAGCACCTCGACCAAACCAATGACGCCGAGGTCGGCAATGTCGTAGATAATTTCCACTCCGGCCGCCCGCATGGCCTGACCGCCCATGCCGATTAGCTTGATGTCGGGGCAAAGCGTTTTCAGAGCGGCGGCGAGACTGGCGCCGTGCAGGTCGCCTGACGCCTCGCCGACCGACAGCATAACTTTGTACATGCCGTAAGGCCTCCTGTAAAAAGCGCTAGCGCGCTTTTTTAAGAAAACCGCAAAGGACGCAAAAAACGCAAAGGGCTACGCACGACAGTTGTCGCGCTTGAATTTTTTTATATGGAACCGCGGAGATGATCATGCCAATAAATTGGCACCACCCCTTCGCGTCACTTCGCGTACTTCGCGGTTGTATTCTTCAGGGTAGCGCACTTTGCGGTTGAATTCCCATATAACCAAAAACCTGCCGTCGCCGGGCGCGACGACAGGGCATGCTGTGCTACATGGCCACAATGGTAATATTGTGCTGGTCAGCCAAAGCGACCACCCGCTCCCGGTCGACCACCAGCGTTTTGCCGGCCTCGATGACCAGGGCGGTCGCGCCGGCCTCTATCATGGCTTCCAAAGTGCCCACGCCGACCGCGGGCACGTCAAACCGCATGTCCTGGTTGGGTTTGGCCACTTTGGCGACGGTGACGCCGCCCCGTCCCAGGGCGCCGCCGCGGCGGATGCACGCGTCGGTGCCCTCGATCGCCTCGACGGCCATGACGGCCTTGTTTTTTACCACCACGGTCTGGCCGATGTCCAGGCCGCCGATCTGGCGGGCCATGGCGTAGCCGAACTCCATGTCGGCCCGCTCCGCCGGGGTCGGCTGGCGTTTGGTGAGCGTACCGGGGGCCGGCATGAGCGACCGGATGAAAGCGGTCTGGTCGAGGACACCGATGCCCTCGGCCGCCAGTTCACGCACAAAGGCATGCATGATCGTGTCGTCACTGTTATCCTTCAGGCCCGCCAGCACCCGCCGGGCCCGCTCGTCCAGGCTCACGGCGCCGCTGAACATGAGTTCTTTGGTCACCTTGCCCAGCATGGTCACTTCTCCGACGCCTTCGGCCTTGAGGGTGCGAATAATTTTGTCCACTTCGCCGATACTGATGGTATATAACTTGTGGGCGGCCGCGGCCAGCTCGTCGTCAACGCCGCCAGTCACGGCAACGGCAATCACGCTAAAGCCCATGCCGCGGGCGGCACGGGCGAATTCAACCGGCAGTCGGCCGACACCGGCTAGAAGACCTATTGGTTTCATCATATCACCTGAAATATTCAGTATGAGGTATGAAGTATGAGGTATGAGGTTTGAGGTTTGAAACCGCCAAGTACGCGAAGTACGCGAAGGACTGTTAGCGCGGCGCTTGCCGCGCTCAAAATGGCAAATATTAAATGTTTAAGTTAGAAAGTAATGCTTTCGCGACAACTGTCGCGCATGTTTACCCTTTGCGTTCTTTGTGTTCTTAGCGGTTTTAATCTGGCAAACGGCTATTCCCCTGCTTCCCTGCGGCTGCGGCAAATGCCCCGCTCGGCGTTGCGCAGGAAACGCAGCATATGTTCAACTTCCTCACAGGCTTCCAGTTCCTGCTCCATGACGGCGATGGCCTGGGCCAGACTCAGCCCGGAGCGGTACAGGATTTTGTAGGCCTTCTTGAGGTTGCGCTTGGCCGTTTCATTAAGGCCGGCGCGGGCGATGCCCACGTTGTTAAGACCGCAGACTTTGGCCGGATGACCGTCGACGATGACAAACGGCGGCACGTCCTGCACTACTTTTGAGGCGCCGCCCACCATGGCGTTGCGGCCGATTTTTACGAACTGATGCACACCGGCCAGGCCGCCGATCACCGCCCGGTCTTCAACGATAACATGACCGGCGAGCGTCGCGGCGTTGGACATGATGACATTGTTGCCCACAATGCAGTTATGGGCCACATGGGTATAGGCCATGAGTAGGCAGTTAGAACCGATGCGGGTTTCTTCGCCTTCACCGGTAGCCCGGTTAACGGTGGCGAACTCCCGGATCTTGGTATTGTCACCGATGAATACGTAGCTCTTTTCGCCGCGGAATTTAAGATCCTGCGGTTCCAGGCCAATCGATGCGCCCGGGTAAATAATGCAGTTTTTACCGATACTCGTCCACCCGTCAATAACGGCATGGGCACCGATTTTCGTGCCGTCGCCGATCAGGACATTTTCGCCGATAACGGCATACGGTCCAATCTCCACGTCCTTACCGATGCGCGCGCCAGGGTGAATGACCGCTGTTTCGTGAATTTTGCGAATAGGTATTACAACCGTTTCCGGCTTCATCTGCATATCAACTCCTTATCCCTTAGCCTTGCTGCTAATATAATCCGACTCCTCAGTCGAAAGTTGCCGCGCCGAAATTTACCAAAATCAAAGAGAATTTGGCATACACCAGTATTATTGCTAAATTTCACACAAAACCGACTGATTATGTCCTGTTTTCGTCTATTTTTGCGTGGAAGACAAGGCAAAGAGGAATTCGCCTTCGGCCACCAGCTGGTCATCGACAAAGGCCTCGGCCCACACTTTGCCCATGGTCCCACGGACTTTAATGATTTCGGCCACCATGCGCACCTGGTCGCCGGGGACAACGGGACGGCGGAACTTCACGCGATCCATGCCGGCGAAGAATGCCAGTTTACCGCGGTATTCCTTGGGATACAGCATAGCCACCCCGCCAACCTGCGCCATTGCTTCCAAAAGCAGCACGCCGGGCATGACCGGCTGGCCAGGGAAATGACCGTTAAAAAACGCTTCGTTGACCGTCACGTTTTTGATGCCGACGGCCCGCTTCATCGGCTCCAGCTCGATGATGCGATCCACTAACAGAAATGGATAACGGTGGGGAATCACCTGTTGAATATCCGTTACAGACAACATTTTCGCTAGCGCCTCCTCATCTCATTGCCTTTTGGCATAAACACTTGCAGAAATTTGTTTGGCCAGCGCCGTGTTCAGCGCGTGACTGGACTTGACGGCGATGACATGGCCGCGCACGCAGCCGGCCAGCGCCAGGTCGCCGATGATGTCGAGGATTTTGTGGCGGACCAGCTCGTCGCTGAACCTGAGCGGGGTGAGTATTTTATCGTCATCGTAGACGACCGCGTTCTCCAGACTGCCGCCAAGGGCCAAACCCTGGGCTTTAAGGGCCTCCACTTCGTGCATGAAGCCGATCGTCCGGGCAGGCGCAATTTCCCGGACGAAAACTTCCGGCGTAATTTCGTAGTCGCCGAACTGGATGCCGATAAGGGGGTGCGGGTTGACCGAAGTAAACGTGATCCGTAGCCCGTCATAGGGCAGAATGGTGATAAATTTATCCTGAGCGCGCACCGCCAGCGCCTCCGTTACCGCCAGGGTCCGGCGCGGCGCGTCCTGCCGGCTGATGCCCGCCTCTTCGATTAAGCGGACAAACGGCAGGGCGCTGCCGTCGGCTACCGGCGGCTCGACCGCCGTGATTTCCACCAAGCAGTTATCCACGCCCATCGCCGCAAAGGCGGCCAGTAAATGCTCGACGGTAAAGACCTTGGCCGGACCGTCTTCCAGCGTAGTGGCACGCAGGGTGTTCGTCACATTGCCCGCCCGGGCGGCCACCTGCGGCGCGCCGGGGAGGTCGGTGCGGGCGAACACGATGCCCGTGTCGACAGGGGCCGGACGCAAGGTAATGGTTACATCCTGGCCCGAATGAAGGCCAATGCCGGTATATGATACCGCTTTGGCGACGGTTGCTTGCTGCACGAAAAAGTCCTCCTAAACCGCTAACTCAGATACATTCTATAAAATTATTTTAGCTTCTGCAAGTATATGCGTCTTTTTTTTTGTCAGGCAATGTGCTTGCCGGCCAGCTTTTGGGCGCTGGTATGCAGCTGGTATTCGATAAGTTCCTTGTACTGCTGGCCGATACGGGACACTGGCTTAACGAAAACTTGGTCCGGGGGACCTTCCTCCACGATCCGGCCTTTGTCCATAAGGACGATGCGGTCGGCCACATGCAGGGCGAAGGAGAGTTCGTGGGTCACGACCAACATGGTACTGGCGCGGTAGCGCGCCAGCTCCTCCATGACGACCAGTACTTCCCGCACTAAGATTGGGTCAAGCGATGCCGTCGGTTCGTCCCACAGCATGAGCTCCGGCTCATAGGCCAGCGCCCGGGCGATACCCACCCGCTGCTGCTGGCCGCCGGACATTTCGCCCGGCTTATGGTGCTGATGGGTTTCCAGACCGACTTTGCGCAGCGCTTCCCGCGCTTTTTCTTGGGCCAGTTCGCGCGGCACGCCGCTCATCACCAGGCCCAGCATGACGTTTTCCAGTGCCGTCAGTCGGCCGATAAGATTGAACTGCTGGAAGACGAACCCGATGCGTTTGCGCACGGCGCGCAGCTCATCAATGGGCAGCGCGGTAATGTCAATGCCGCCGAAGTAGATCGAACCCCGGTCGGGCTCAACCAGGCGGTTGATGGTGCGGATGGTTGTTGACTTGCCGCAGCCCGACGGCCCCATGAGCACGACCGTTTCGCCTTTGTTGACCTCGAGGCTGAGATCGTTGACGGCAATCAAGCTGCCGAACTGTTTATACAAGTTTTGAATGACCAGCATGTCGGTTACCTCCTTTCTACCCAGGGAAATTACAGAACCGCAAAGGACGCTAAGGACGCTAAGGGTTATGCCGCGACAGTTATCGCGGCTGGTTAACAAAATGACTATTTTCATGCCTTGTGGTGCCAATTTACTGGCATGAGCATCTAATGAAAAGCGTAAAACCACAAAGGGCGCAAAGAACGCAAAGGGCATGGTTTGTGGTGTCAAATTTTTGGAGTGGTTATCTTTAGCGTTTGCTTATTTAAATTTTAGCTGTCGGCGGTTAAGTTTCTGCATAAGGCCCGGCCGGCCGCTCGGAATAACGATTTCCCGCATGATTTCGTCAAACGACAGGCCAAGGGCTTCGCCGGCCATCACTTCTTCCGCGCTAATGGGACTGATTTTTTCCGCATTGTTGGCCACAATCAGGCCGAGCAAGGCACCCAGCACCGGCACGCCGATCCAGGGCAGGTACGGGATGCCGCCGCCGGCCAGGACAAATATCGCTGTCAGCAGCACTGCCCCCACGGCCATGCCGTACCGCCGTTCCGGCGCGGTGAAGGTGAGCGTAAAGCGGCGCACTACTCTTCGCCAGCCGGTCACTTCCACCTTGGTTGCCAAACGCTTGCGGCGGATGGCGGTCATAATGGCAGTGTGGTCCAGCACCAAAAACAGGATGGTCGCGATGATGGCGGCCATGCCGGCCAGCACGGCCTTCACCTGCTGCATAATCATCATCACTTCGCCGCGGGGGTTAGGTTCAATAACGCCTAAGGCGGACGAATAGAGCGAAACATTGCTGTGCCCCACTGCTTTGTGAACAATGGGAGTTACCGCGTCGACACCGATGTTGGCGGTCGTCAGGATTTGGATCCGCTGGCCGGGAATAACCTGGCCGGCAATGAACTTATCCAACAGCTTGACGGAGTGGCTGATATCCTCGTCTTTGAGGTTGGGCGCCGCTTGCGCCAGATACTGGAGCTGGGCGGTGATGAGCGGTACGTTGAGCTGCTGCACCTGGGCCAGCCGGTTATTGGCATCGGTCAGGCTTTGCCGCGCCCCGTTTACGTCAAAAGCGCGCAGCGCCGTCACCGTGGTTTGGCCGTTGGCTACGATGCTGTCAACCGCTGTTTTGGCCCGGCGGGCATCAGCCGCCACGTTGTCCAGGGCGCTCAGCGTGGCCCGCAGATTGTCCAGGTTCCGCTGGGCGGCAACAAGGCTGCTGGTGGATGCTGCGGCATCGGCGTCGACCAGCCGGAATACCTGCATGGTGTTCACGAGGCTGCCGAGGGCTCGCGACGAGCTCTCGAGCTGGAACTGAATACTGCTGGTATCGAGGCTTGCCAGGCCGCTTGTCGCCGCCTGAATGGCCGCTCCGGCCGTCTGGAGGCTGCTGAGCGTCTGTTCGATGGCCGTCAGGCTGCCGTTATAGTTATTGAGCGCCGTGAGGGCGATGTTGCTCATGTTCTGCGTGTCGCGGGCAAAACCGGGGATTTGTCCCACCACTTTGGTGGTTTCCGTCAGGGCGCCCGCCAGTTCCTGGCGGGGGCTCCGCCAGATAGCCGTGCCGGCCGGCGGGCCGACTACCCCGGTTTCCACCTTATAACCTTGGTTACGGGTAAGCTGGGCAGCGTCACCCTGGGTCACTACCCCTTCCGCCACGCCATCGGCACGGACGGCGGTGATTTCCACCAGGACGTTGCCGCGCTCCGGCGCCTTACCGGGCGCGGGGGGATTTGCCGCGGCGCCCTGAAAGGCAAGGACATCGCCCCTGGTCAGCTTGACACCGCCGGCCGGCGTAATCGTCACTTGGGAAGCGTAGGCGCTTAAAAACCGCTTGAGCTCCATCATGGTGCTGACCAGGTAGGTCATGTCGTCATTCTTGCCATCTACCGACACGTTTTGCGCATATTGGACCTTCAACTGTTCCTGCATGTCCTTGGCAATGGTTTCCCCGAGACGGATGGGGTTAGCGGGTTCGCTGCCCACCGGAAAGGCGACCTCAATGACCTGATACTGGTTCAGGACATTTTTTATTTCATTGGTGACCGGCGTAACTTTGTCCAGCGAGGTCAAAATCACGCCAATGGAGCCGCCGTCCCGGAAGACGAACCGGACACCGTCCATCGCCCCGATGCGGTCGATCAGCATATTTTTGGCGCCGTCCGGCACCCCGCGCAAAGTGATGCGCGGCTCGGTCATGACACTAATGCCGCCACCCCCGGGGATGCTGCCGAAAATTTTCCCCAAATCTTCGTATATTTGTTTGGTCTTATATTCATCGGGCAGCGCAATCAGGAAGTTAGTCTTGCCGGCCAGGGTGGGCCCTTCCTTCATTTTGGCGCCGGGCAAGGCGTCACTGATAATCTTTTGGATTTGCGCCGCCGCCTCCTCTTTCATCTCTTCGCGGACGTTCACGACCACGTCATATTCGCCGTAGTCACCGACCAGATTGGACAATGTTTTCGCAAAATAGGAGTTGGCCGCATAGGCCAGCGAATTGGCCAGCAGCGAGCCGATGACAATACTCACGACAAGCAAAATCAGCACGTCACGGTTAAAAGTGTCGCCAATATTCCGTTTGATAAAGTACTTGCATTTTGCCAGAATAGTTGACATAACTATTTCACCTCTTTTCACTCACCGATTATACCACATATATCAAAAATTTGTCCAGAAGTATATATGTTTTAAGGCGTTTTGTATATACTTGGAGGGTAAACGGAAAGTGGAAAGTGGGGAAGAGGAAAATAATAGGCGGTAAGTGGAGAGGAGATGGTGGGAAACGGCAGGCGGAAGGAAAGCGGCAGGAGAAAATAGGCATAATAAAAAAGTGTAGGTTGTTGTTAGCAACCTACACTTACACTCGCGATATTAAGCACGTAAATCATGGCAGAATGGCCTTATTGGGCTAACTTTCAATGGGTCAGCATTTTTTCTTTTCTCAACAACCGCCACTTTTAGCGGAAAGCTGCTGACTATACTTAGCGTACTGCATTTCCAGCAACGCATAGTCACAACAGCGTTTACTTAATACCGGTACTTTCTTCTGTACTATCAAATGATAAAGCGTCTGTGCTTTTTTCTTGATCCGCGCGGCATCTTTTCTGATCTGGCGCATTTGGTTTTGCAATAAAACGCGATACTTTTCATCAGGTTCTTGATTAATGTCTATCGCAATAATAGCTGCATCTGGCACGGGAACCATGTTATTAAGATTGATAACACCAAGCTTTCCTCCATCAATTTTATAAATATCGGCAGCCTGACTGCTAATTTTAGCATGTTTAGGTTTTGGCGACTACAATGGAGCATAGTATTTTTGACCGTTGACTTCCAGCAAAATTCCCACAAACATGCGTGTACCAGAATCGTTGTAACTAACTCTGCTATCAAACTGGCGCAGATAGTTTAAATATGCGATGTCAATCCGGCACATCAGTATCTCACTCATTTATTTTCCCTCGCAAGAGAAATGAGGTAGCGATTGCTACCTCATCAGCTTTTTTCATCCTCGGTTTAGGGGCGAGGTTTCCCCGCTTTTTTCATCCTCGGTTAGGGGCGAGGTTTCCCCACTTTTTTCATTTTATCATCTTTTTATATTATACTCTAAACACGGTCATTTGACAACACCACTGTATTGCAGAAAGCCAACTTTGACAATTTTTTGCTACAGGTTTGCCACAGGGACGGTTGGCTTTAACTTATTTCGTGAAGCTGATGCCGATGTAGGGGTCGTGGTTGCGCCAGCCGGCGTCGATTTTGAGACCGGGCACGATGGACAGGCGGGCGCCGTAGTTCATGTCCTTGCCGTCATATTCGGCAATCAGCGTCGTCGCCGGGAAAGTGCTGTTGCCGGTGACGATGCTGACCGGATTTATCGTTTTTTCCAGACCGGCAAAGAAGCCGTCATAGCGGCCGTCGCCTACGCCGGCGTGAACGCGGAAGCCAAAGGGCAGCGCCTTGCTGGCGACGATATAGCCGGTGCGCTCGCGCTCATCGTTGATGTCTTCCAGGCCGATGGCGATGCCGGGCGAAAGCACCGTTTCCGGTACCAGGCTGAGTTTAGCGTTGAGGAAAGTGTCGTCGGCCTTGCTGTCATAGCGGAAGCCGGCTACGCCTATTTCCAGGTTTTTGGCCAGATTCATATTGAAGACGCCGACACCGCCGTCTTCCAAATTGTAGTAGCCCAGGCTGAACTGGCCGGAATGCAGCGTGTCAGCGCTCGGTGTGTTGATGAGGCCGGTCGAGCCGTTGACCGACGGCGCGGCGGCGGCGCTGGCCGTGCCAACCAGTAATGCGCAAACTGCGGCAAGCAAAGTCTTTTTCATAAGTAGCCTCCTCTGTCCAAATTTCATGACAAATACGTTTTGAACCGCAAAGATAATCATGCCAATAAATTGGCACCACAAAGCATGAAAAGTAAGTTTATGAACTAATCTCGCGCGACAACTGTCGCGCGCGTAGCCCTTTGCGTTCTTCGCGGCCTTTGCGGTTTTACGCTTTTCAGGGTAGGACGCAAAGTTACGCAAAGAATTTTCTCGGCGCAACCTATGTCGCGCCCGGTATACCCTTTGCGGCCTTCGTGTACTTTGTGGTTTTGTTAAAAAGGCGCATGTGCGCTTTTTATCTATGACATTTTTCTACATCGTTAGATTTATTTCTACATCAGGCGACGGAAACCCTGCCTGGGCGGTTTAAAAATCTTGAACGTGCTATTGTTCTTTTTCTTTTCCCTCTAACACGGCTAACCGCCGTTCGAGGTCGCGCACCTTTTTTATGAGGTCAGGGACTTTTTGGATTGCCGCCTCGCCGCGCAGCCACTCCTTATGGGGCCGGGCCGGGAAACCGGCGTAGAACGAGCCGGCCGGCACGTCGCTGATAACCGCGGTGCGGGCGGCGAACACACAGTTGTCGCCGATGGTCAGGTGGCCGGCACTACCGGACTGGCCGGCAAAGGTAACGTTGTTCCCCACTTTGGCGCTGCCGGCGATGCCGGTCTGAGCGACCAGAAAGCAGTTTTCGCCAATAACCACATTATGGGCAAGATGGACCAGGTTATCGATTTTGGTTCCGGCCCGGACGATGGTGCTGCCGGTGGTGGCCCGGTCAATGGCCACATTGGCCCCGATTTCCACATCATCTTCAATGATCACGTTGCCAATCTGCGGCACCTTTTTATGCCGGCCGCCGATGGTGACAAAACCGAAACCGTCGCTGCCGATAACCGCGCCGCTGTGGATAATTACCCGGCTGCCGATGCGGCAGTGCTCACGAATGGTTACATTGGGATAAATCAGAGTATCGGCGCCAATCTGCGTGCCGGCGCCGATATAGGTATGGGGATAAATTACCGTATTGTCACCGATAGCGGCGCCGTCGTCAATGACCACATAGGCCATGATGGCCACATTCTCGCCCAGACGGACGCCCTGGCCAACCATGGCCATCGGGTGGATGCCCCGCTGCACTGCCGGGGCCGGTGTAAACAGTTCCAAAAGCTGGGCGAATGCCGCCCGGGGATTATCCACCCGGATGGCAGGTTTGGGAAAACGGTCGACTGTCGCCGGAATGACGACAGCGGCGGCGCCAGAGTTCGCCGCTTTCTCCAGGTGGGGCGGCACGGCAAAAGTAATATCGTTCGGCCCGGCATCGTCGATGCTGGTGACGCCGGTAACCGCCACCGCGCCGTCGCCCAGCACTTCGCCCCGTAAGAGTTCAGCCAGTTCGGCCAACGTCTTTTTCAAGCGAAACACTCCTATCAACGGTGATTGTCCACGCACGGGCTAGTTAGCCGCACGCCTATAATGTACAGGGAGGCTGCCGCACGGGCAGTCTCCCCCGGTAATACACCTTTACTGCATTTTCTTGATCACGTCGTCGGTAATGTCGGTACCGCCTTGGGCTACCCCGTTTTTATACAGGACGATACCGAGCTTTTTCTCTTTTGCGACCTGGTCCAGCGCTTGCTTGATGCTGGCATCGATCTGGCTCTCGAGGTCCTGCTTGGTCTTGAGGAATTCGCCATAGGCCGCCTCCTGGCGCTTTTGGAATTCCTCCTGGCTCAATTTAGGCTTGTCCTTCTCCAGCTGGTCGGTAAGTTCCTTCCCCTTGGCGTTGAGCTGTTCCTGAAACTGTTTGACTTTCGGGCTCTCGGCCATGACTTTGTTGACGTCCAATACGCCAACACCCTGCTGGCCAACGCCGGCGCAGCCGCCGAGAAGTAAGGCGGCGGCAAAAACGAGCACGACCGCCAGGGCCAATTTGCGTTTACTGTTCATTCCCGTGGCCTCCATTCTTTACTCAGCAAGTTAACAATCCTTACTGGATATTATACGCCGGTCGGTTATTTCTTAAACTCGGCAATGACGGCGTCAGTTATATCGACAGCCGATATATTGACCTTATAGGTGGCAAGGACGGCGGTCAGACCGCGTTCGCCCGCCGCTTTGGCCGCCTTGTCGGCAATATCCTTCTGGATAAAGTCCTGGAGAACCTTGATCTCCGCCCGTTTGAGCGCCGCTTGCTGCTCAGCGGGCGTGCGCGCTTGACCGGCGGCCGGAGCCGGCGTTTGCCCGCCTGGCAGCCGTTCGGTCATTTCCAGCTTCTTGGCCGCTGCCTGCTGGGCAAATGCTGCGTTTAGCTGCTGCGCGTAGGCGGCCAGTTCCTGTTCGGCGGCTTTTTGCGCAGGCGCCAGGCGCTGCTCGAGCTCGGCGGCCAGCTCACGCTCCTTAGCCGCGATTTTGGCGGCCCGCTCGCGCTGCAGATTGTCATGCTGCTTCTGCAGGGCCTCCATTTCGTCTTTGGTCAGCTGCACCGTCTTGAGTTTAAGCTGCAGGCTGAAAATCTGCGGGTGGTACTCCTTGTCCACCTCCTGCGTATAAGCAGCGAGTTGACGGTGGAGTTCTTCCCGCACTTCGGCCGCTTTGGCATCCAGGCGCGCCTTAATTTCGGCCTGCTTGGCCGCGACACGCGCGTCAAATTCCCGGGCCAGCGCTTCGTCCACACCGGCGGCACCGTCCGGCAAAGCCGGCCGGGCTGGCGGCGGGGCGGCCTGCTTCTTTTCGGCTTCGGCCTGGGCCAGCAGCGTGTTAAGCTCCTGCTGCCGGCGCTCCAGCTCGGCGTATTTCGGGTGAGCCTTTACCGCCTTTTGTACATCGAGAATGCCCACTTGGGGTTTGGGGGGAGCGTTGGTGTCGGACGCCGACCGAAAGCAGCCGGCACTGAAGGCAGCGATGAGGAGAAAAACGAGGAGAATAAGCGTCCTGCGTCTGGTCACACCAAACACCCTCTTTCCAATCGGCTAAATAACAGCCGAGCCAGCATACAGGCTCGGCCGTTTACTGCATATGACGTTTATGAAGCGGATTTAACCGCTTTTTACTTATCCTTTACCCTATTTTGCTATTTTGCTGCGCCGATTTTCTTCATAACTTCGTCGGTGATGTCTTGGCCGCCATAGATAACCTGGCTTTTGTCCAGGACCACGACCAAGCCCTTGGCATCAGCGACAGCCTTGATGGCGGCGTTTACTTTGTCAAACACGGGACCGACCAGCTCCTGCTGCTTGAGACTTAGCCGCTGCTGGAGCTGCAGGTAGTAGTCCTGTTTTTCCTTGTCATTCATCGTGGCCGCTTTGCTCTCAAAATCTTTCCTGGCCTGGTCAACTTCTGCCTGCATGGCTTCCTGGGCTTTGGCCATGTCGGGGTGCTGGGAAACAAGCAGCTGGTGGTTGACAACGCCAATGTTTGAGGAACCGCCGGCGGCAGCGGCCATGCCGGTAGTAGTCTGCGTCACCGCCACGGCGGCAACGCCAAGGAGAAACACCAGCGCTACGGCTAAGGCTACGAATTTTACCTGTTTTTTGTCCTTGAACACTTATACCCCTTCTTTCTCGCCTATCGGCACAGTTTTTGTCCCTCTTCATTATAACAGGGCAGGCCGGCTTATTCAATCACTTCCAGTCGACTGGAAACTACAAATTGCCCACCAGCCGGAGCCATTGTTCATCATTGGCGAGGACATATTCGGCGCCCAAAAACTCATGGATCCGGTAGCGAAGGCCCACCTCATTATAGCCGGTCGCCGGCGTGCGCTCCAGGCGCAGCAGCCAGTCCGGCCTGACCTGCTGCTGCAGCCAGAGGACATTCCGGTGCTCGGAGAGGTTGTATTTAAGCCCGACGGTGGTAGCAGCGCCGATTTGATAGCCCCATCCTGGTAAAAACTGCCAAGTGACCGTGCCGGGCAGGAAATCGACTTCCATAAATGCTTCGTGGCCACCGCCGAGACGTTTCCCGGCATGGAGGCGCAGCGAGGCCGTGTCCTCGCCTGTGCGGCCGACGTCCAGGTAACCTTCCAGCGTCACCTTGTACTTGGTCGTGTTGGCCGTCAGCACGACATCGGTGACCGCCGCCGGCGAAATAACCGGCTGAAAGGTGAGGCCGTAGCGCCGGGCAACAGGGTGGCTGGCCGCAGCCGCCGTCACCTTACCGGCAAAATAGTCGCGATGCCGCTCGACAAACGCCACCGGCAGTCCGCGCATGACCCTGGCCGCATCAAGCACGGCCGGGCGGGCGGCCAGCAGCAGGAAATTGGGCAGCATCTCAGACTTGAGGTTGACGGTGACGTCCTGAACGGTTGGCCCCTGCGGCGCCAGCGCCAGCTTGACAACGGTACGCGGCCCGGGCTGAATATCCAGGGCGGCGCCAAACTCGGGCAGCCGGGCGGCGAGTTCATCCCGCACGACCGTCTTGGTAATACCGGCCGCCCACTCGACGGCATCGATGGGCAAACCGACGAGGACGCTCTGGACGGTTTCCTCCAGGTTGCCGGCATCGGCCCTGAGCAAGGGAACTACTTCCGGCGAAATGCCGGCCAAGTCCAATTCCAGGATAGCCTCGCGAACCACATCGCCCCACGGCGTAACCGTGACGGCGATATGGGCCGTGCTGCCAGGCGTAATGTCCACCCGCTCAACCGTATAGCCTACCAGCACCCGGTCGAAAATTTCCTTTATGAGGTTGGCATAGCCGTCAAGCCTGGCGGTGACATCGCTGACCTTGCGGCCGACGAGCAGGTTTTGGCCAATGACCTGCACGCTGGCCTCCATCCGCCTGGCCGCTTTCGCCGGCGGCGCGGCCGGTGACAGGACGGTGACGGTAATGGCGTCTACCGTCGGCTCCGCGGCCCCGACCGGCGCGGGCACCGCGCCAAAGGCCAGCAAAATAACGAGCGTGCCGATGAAAAACCTTCTGACAAAAATGGCCGTCAACCTCCCTTAGCGCACCTTAGCGCAAGAGTCAGGCCAGCCGGCCTGACTCTTGCGGTTTGCAGCGTGTGCGGTTATTAGAACTGGCCGCCGAAGCTGAAGTGGGTCTTGCCGCCTTGTTCGCCGATGGCGTAATCAATGCGAATGGGTCCAATCGGGGTGGCTACCCTGAGGCCAACGCCGGCGCCGGCCTTCAGGTCGTTGAGCTTATAATGGTCACCGTCCCAGGCCTTGCCCACATCGGTGAACACAACGCCCTGGACCTTCTTGGCCACCGGGAAGCGGTATTCGGCCGTAGCGGCAATCATTTTGTCACCCTTGAACTGGTCATCATTGTAACCGCGCAGGGTGTCGGCGCCGCCCACGGCAAACTTACCGGCTTCCGGCATCTTACCGTCGGCATAGCCTACGGTAAGACGCAAGGCCACTACTTGCTCCCGGCCGACTTTCAGGTACTGCCGGCCTTCGGCGGTGTATTTGTTGAAGTCAAAGTCACCGCCAAGCAGACCGCCGGCAAACTCGGCCGAAAGCGAATACCGTCGGCCCTCGGTGGGATTGAAGACGTTATCGCGGGAGTCATAGACCCGCATGAGGGTAATGCTGCGGGTCAGACCGAAGTTGTCTTGGAGATAATTCGCGTATTCGGCCGGCGGATTGCTGTAGTCTACCGGCGCGCCGTCTTCATCGACGTTGCGGACATAGATGTCGTCCCGGTTTTTAAACGTGATATAGTTCTGGATATATTCGCCGTGCGGCCGGCCAAGGGTAATGTCCCAGCCCTTGCGTTTCTTCTCATAGGTCGAGCGCAGCGCTTCGTCATTGCCTTGGTAGCCGTAGTCGCTGTACTCGTTGGTCATGTTGTAGATGTTGAACCCAAGGGAGGTCTGTTTGCTGTCCAGCCACGGCCGCAGGTAGCTGAATTCGTAGTTGTTGTTGCCGCCGTTGCCGCCAAACTCCCAGTGCACTTTCACCTTGTCGCCGGTGCCGCGGAAGTTGTTGTCGCCCAGCTCGATGATGCCGACCAGGCCGTCGGCCTTGCTGTAGCCGGCGCCGATGGAGAAGGTACCGGTCTTTTGTTCGACAACACTGGTTTCCAACACTACGCCGTTAGGCTCTTTCCCGGGATTGAGCTTCATGTTGACATCCTCGAAATAGCCGAGATTGTACACTTTTTGCATGCTGCGGCGGGCGTCCTTGACGTTGAACGGCTCGCCCGGCTTGACCTTCATTTCCCGGGTAATGACATACTTCTTGGTTTTGTCGTTGCCCTTAACGACAATGTCTTCCAGGATGCCTTCGTTAATGGTCACGGTCAGCACCCCGTCCGGGCTCATGGACACATCGCTTACCCGTGCCAGAATATAGCCCTGGTCGTGGTAATACTGTTCAATGGCCCGCATGTTGTCGTTGAGCGTCTTGGTGTTCAGCGTCCTGCCCTTTTCGGCGGTAACAAGCGACTTAAGCTTGTCCGTCGTCACCTTGGTGTTGCCTTTGAAGACAACGTCCTGCAGAGCGGGGTTTTCCAAAACGGTATAGACTACTTTGACGCCTTCCGGAACTTCGGTGAAATTAGCCACGACATCGAAGAAATAGCCGAGTTCGTAAATTGCCCGCATGTCCTCTTTAATCTTGTCAGCACTAAATGCATCGCCCGGCTTGGTCTTGATCGCGGCCAGAATAGTGCTTTCGGCCACGGCCTTATTGCCGGCAACGGCCACCGCCGTCACCGTCCGGCCCGCAAGGTCGGCGGCCATCACCGGCGCCAAGGCGCCAAGTACGATGCTGAGTGTGAAAATAGCCGCAAGAAATAGCTGCCCGTAGCGTCGATTTCTCGTCATGCATTACCTCCTTATTAAGTTACTGGCCACGCAAGGATTTGCCGGCCGCCCGGATAAGTTTTTGTATTTCCTCAGGCGGCAGATTAACATCATGACCGCCTGGGCGGGCCTCCTTCACCGCTGGTTCCTGGCGCACCGTCGCTGCCGGCTTGGGCGGCTCAGTCGCCGGCTGGGCCGCGACAGTTACCGGTTTGGCAATTTCCGGCCGCGGCTGCTCTGGGCCTTGCGGGGCAGTCTTTTCCACCGCCGCCGGCCGCGGCTCAAGCGTGGCGAGCGGAATTGGCATGGCGGCTTCCTGGCGCTGCAACCACCAGTAAGCGCCCGCCCCGCCAGCGGCGACACTGACGGCGAGGACGAGCGCCAGGCCATGACGCAGCAGCGGATATTTATAGCGCCACTGCCGTAAACGATGCTGCTCCCTGGCATGCTGCAGCTCGGCCTGCGCCAGCAAGAGATCAAGCTCGCCCCGAATACCCTGGTCCCGGTTAAAGGCTTCTTCCGCCCGGGTGAGCCACTGCCGGGCGGAACGGAGATTGCGGGAAATACGCTGCTTGATGTCCGCCATTTCACCACCCCTCTATTACACCTACATCTTTATAATCCTGAGAAGGGGCCAGATTCTGGGCTTACCCCACAGGCAAAAAACAGGCCTATTGGGGCATTATTGCAAAATTTGCCGTGAATACGCCTGTTTTCTACTTATTTTCGCCACTATAAACTTTATTTTACTTTTAGTTCGTGCATCAGCCTGGACAGCATGCCCCGTACGCGGCGGATGCCCTGCTTCTGCAGGCGGTACAGGTGGGACAGGCTCATGTCCAGCGCCTCAGCCAGCTGCTTAGGTTCCCGCTCCTGGAGGTACATGCCGCTCAGCACCAGCTGCTCTTTGGCCGGTAACCGCCCCAGCGCCTGCAGCACCTGCTCGATTAAAAAGTTGCGCTCGGCCTGCTCGGGAACGGGCGCCGCCTCATCCACCAACCGGTCGGCCAGCGTATCGCCATCAATCTCGCCCGCCGGGCTGTCAATGGACGCCCACTCCCGTTTGCCTTCCCGCTCAATATAACTGAGCATCCGGCCGCGGATGCGGTGCGGGGCATAAAGACTGAAGGCTACGCCCCGCTCGGGCTCAAAGTTTTCCACCGCCTCGATGAGACCGACGGTACCCTCCTGGATAAGGTCCATGACAACCTGCTCGCGCGCCCGCCAGCGCATGGCCTCTTTGAAGACCAGGGGTTGGTAGTGCTCGATCAGCCGGCGGCGGCAGTCGAGACAGCCATCGGCTTTGAAGCCGCGCCACAACGCCGCTTCCTCCTCCGGCTCGAGCAGGCGGATTTTCTTCAGTTCATCCAGATACTGGGCAAAAAGCATGGACCATCATCCTTTACTAAAAACTAAACCGTGTTTCCAGGCCAAACCGGCGGCGGTTTTGTTCATCGACCGAGCCGGTAATGCTGAAGCGGCGAGTCAGGTCGTAGCGAAAACCAATCGTCCGCTCGTTGTGCCCGACCCCCAGCGTGTAGCTGAACATCAGCCGGTCATTTACATACTTGCTGATTTCGATGTTATAGACCTCGCGGTCGGTGTAGAGCTCCCGCTCCGCTTTGTCCGTCGCGTCTTTATCGGTCTGGCCGTCCGCCGCCAGGGTGCCGCGGACCACGCGGAATTCGTCAAGACCAAAGGCGCGGCGGAAGGCATCTTCCATCTCGGCAATGAAGCGCATCTGCAAGCCCACGTCGAGGAGGCTCATCACTTCCTCCCGGTCAAGACCGGCATCCCGCCCGGTGCTGCCGCTCTTCTGCTTGTCAAAGTAGCGGCTGCGCAAAGTGAGCAGGGACAGAATTTCCTGCTGGCTCATGGCGGGCTCGGAGGTGAGACGCATTTCCATGGCGGTTAGCGGGCCGTGGAGGTCAAGCCGCACCTGCGTCCGTTCCAAGCGCGTTTCGGCGCTCAGGTGGATGACCGGTTCAAAGGAACCGAACTGGGTGAACTCGGCCCGGCCTTCCTTAATGCGGAAGGGGGTGCGCAAATAACTGACCGTGCCGCGCACCGCCTCAAAGCGGCCGGTCGCGGCAGGCTGCCGGACAGTGCCGGCGAACTTGGCCCGGCCCGTGACAATGATATCGTACATATACGGGTTATGCAACCTAGCCTTGTTGCCGGCCACCACTTCCACGTCCAGCCCCATATCCCAGTCGGCCGTGCCGAATTCAGGCACGAGCGGGATGTCGATGTCGACATTGTCGAGTAGCAACCGGCCGCTCAAGAGCGGCTTGCCGCCGCGGCCGGTCAGGGTCAAGGTCCCGTTTAGCGGGCCGTGGAAATATTTGTGGCTGACGCCCAGTTTATCAAGGACAAGAAGCAGATCGTAGTCATCAATCGCCATCCCTTTTAGGCGCAGCGTACCGGCCAGACGGTAGGACCCGCCGCCCATCTGCCCGTCAAAGCTTTTTATATTAATTTTATCACCGGCAAACTGAATATCAACCGCCACATTCTGGATTGGCTCGGCGAGCGAAGCCAGTTTGACCGCCCCGCTCAGGATACGAACCTGTCCATTGAGGGTCGGCTCGGCCAGCGTGCCGCCGATGGTCAGCTCGCCTTTCGTTTCGCCGGCCGCCCAAGCCACTTCCCGCGTGAGGAGCGGCAGAATGCTGAGGTTGGCTTGTTCCAGGCGCAATTTCAGGTCCATCTGGTCGGCGATGCTCGCCTGGCTTCGCCCTTCGCGGCTGAGCGCCGCCAGCGGGATAACGCCGTAGGCGCTGGCCCGGTAGGGGCCTTTGGTCAGCAGGATTTGGTCGACGCGGATACTGCCGCTGTCAATGATAAACAGGCCATACAGGCTGTCAAAGGTGGCGCTGCCCAGCTGGCCGCCGGCAATCTCCATGGATACCGCCGTGTGGGGATGCTTAGCCGTGCCGGAAACCTGGGCGGCGAAGCTTAGTTTGCCTTTGGTGGTCACCGCCGCGTCAAACCAGGCCGTAAGCAGGCCGGCGTCGAGGTCCCGGCCGCCGACCTCCAAGTTAAGCGGTCCGTCCAGGTCGGCGGTGCCGCGAGCCGCCAAAATTCCCTGCCCCTGGTGAGCTGTGAAATTATGGATGGTAAGGATATTGTTAGTGAGCTCGACATCAAGGTCAATGCTGTCAAGGGGATAATTCTTGATTTTGCCCTGCCGGAGCCGTCCGGTAACAGCCAGATTCGGCCGGTCGGCAGCGCCGTTGACCAGGACATGGCCGTCCAGCCGCCCCTCAATGCCCTTGGCCGGTATGCGCACAATGGCCAGCAGGCCGGCCAGGTCGCCGTTCGTTACGTCGAGGTTGCCGTACACCCAGCGGGTATTTAGATCAAAGGCGCCGCTGAAGGCGTAAGACCCCTGGGCCTGACTAAAGCCGAAATGAGGAATCTGAATCCGGCCCGCGCTGACGCTGATGGCGCCGCGCACGTTTTCCACTTCGCGGCCGTTGAGGACCAATTTGGCCGCCGTCACTTCCCCCTGGAAAACAGGGGCGTCAGCCGGACCGGTCAGGGCGCCGCTAAAGGTGGCCTGGCCGGCAACCGGATACGGCAGACCATAGTTGAACCGGGCCAGGTCGATGTCCTGGGCGGCCAGCTTAATATTGAGCTCATTATTGGCGTCCACGCGGCCGCTAAGCCGAATTTCCGTGTTAAGCGAGTGAATGAGCGCGTCATCAATAACCGTGACGCCATCCCGGCGGTGGAAGTGGCCAACCGCTCTGGCAATCAACTGACCGCGGAAGCTGCCCTCGGTCAGCGTTACCGTCCCGACGGCATTGGGGTTTCTAACCGGCCCGGTGAGCACCAGGTCGCTATCCACATTACCGGTCAGGCGCTCACCGGGCGCCACCAGGGCAATAAGGTTCTCGGCCCGCACCTGGCGAGTCGTCACCGCGAGATTGACTTCCTGGGCTCCGGTAAGGCCAATCGTCCCGCTCACCCGGTAGACGGCCGGCCCGTTCACGGCGACGATATTATCCAGCACCAGCCGGCCGGCCTGCAGGCTGAGGGCGCCGGTCGCCGTCCGGAACGGCTGATGAAGGACGCGGCCGTTGGCGGCGGTGAAAGTGATGCTGGCTTCCGGACGATCGAGCGTGCCGGTCACCGTACCGCTGAACTCGGCCGTACCGTCAAGGGGCAAACCGCGAGCGGCCTGCGCCAGCGCCGCCAGGGGCACCTGATAACCGTGGACGGCCAGGTCGAGTACCTGCCCTGTCGCTTTTCCACTGGCGGTCAGCAGGCCTTGACCGGTTTTAATATTTATATAATCGAACGTAATCTGTTCACCGGATTTATACAGGCCGGCTTTGAGCTCGTCAAACGGCACGCCGGCCGCCTGTCCGCCTTGCACCACGACTATGCCGCCGGCGACGGTCGGCATTTTTCCTGTCTGACCGGCGACAAAGAGGTCGCAACCGACGCGGCCGCTTAGCCGGGAAGACACGCCGGGCAGCGCGGCGGCGTCCAGGTTGCTTGCTTTCACATCCAGCTCATAGTTTTGGCCGGACAGATCCACCGTACCGTTTGCGACAATACGGCCGCCGAAGATGTTGGCGGCAGCGTCAGTGACGGTGAGGACTTTATTTTGCAGCAAGATTTTCGTTCGCAGACTCGTTACGGGGTAGCCGGCGAGATATCCGTCCCGCAAGAATACTTCGCCGGACACGACGGGATTGGTCGCCGCTCCGGCAACCGTCACTTTAAGGGCGAGCGGTCCCTGCAGCGGCCCGTAGCCCAAAGCCGCCGGGTCAAAGGCCGCCGACGCCACCGCGAGATTGAGCACCGGCTCGCTCGTATCGAGGGCAACCCGGCCGTGCACGGTGACCGTCTGGCCGTAGATAGTAGCCTTGCCTTTGTATAAATAAAGGTTTTGCGGCGTTATGGTCAGCAGCGCGCTGCCATCGCGAATAGGGACGCCGTCGATATCTAGGGCGGCGTCGGCAATGCGCGCCTCGCCGGCATAGGTTATACCCTGCCCGTCCCGCCGCACGGTAAGTATGACGTCATAGGCATTGCCGGCGGTGAGCTTAACCTTACTGTCGGCCGGCGCCAGCGCGGCCAGGCGCGCTAAGGGAGCCTCTGCCGCCGTCAGCCGGACTACGCCCTGGCCGTCGGTATTTAGCGTTCCTTCGGCCGCAACCTTCGCCCCATCGATGGTGCTATCCAGCTTAAGGAATATTGTCGGATTATGTACGAAATCAATGGTGCCGCTGACCCGCTGCGCCTGCCACGTCCCTTGCGGGCTGCGTACGCTGACCGTGCCGTCCGCCAGGGTGATGCGGGCCCGGAAAGCTGCCCCGTCCCGGCCGCGGCGGTTAAGAATATCCTGCACGTTCCACTGGCCGTCATGGCGCTGAACAAGCTCCAGCGCCGGCCGCTCCAGCGTTACGGCGGTGACAGCTTCCGGACCGACATGCCCGCCAAGCAGGCTCATCAAGCCAATCGTGACGGTAACGCGCTCGCTGGCGACCAACCGCTCTCCCCGGGCGTTATAAACAGCCGCGTCGTAAAAGCTCAGCTTGTTATAGCCGGTTACTTCCACCCGGGCGAAGGTCACCCGCCCGCCTGCGGCGCGGCCGAGCTCTTGGGCCACCCGGTCCTGCATGCCGGCCAGCACCGTCTGACTTTGCCCGCACCAGACAGCGCCGGCAACAATCGCGACGATAGCGGCAATAACGAGTAAAAACAGGGACTTTTGACGCATCGGTGCGCCTCCTGCATAATCAGTACCTGCTACATTCGACACAAACCGTCTATCTTCCTGTAGCGCCGGCTGGAATATTATTCTGCACGGAAAAATTTGGATTATGCAGGCGCACAAAAAAAGCCGCCCCGCAGGGCAGCCGATAAATTATACAAACCCTTTGTTCTGCTCAATAATACGCACCGCTTCGTTTACCCGCTCGTCCGGAACAAAGGCTACCAACGTAAAGGCGTAGCCGCCGGCCAGCCCGTACCCGCGGGCACTGTAGCCGCTGACCGACGGGTCGGCGCCCATGAGGACGCGGGCCGCCCGGTTTTCGTCGTTAGGTGTATCGGCCGAATACACGGTCAGTCCGGTTAACGTCTCCGCCAGATTACTCACCGGGTCGCTATGGACATCATCCTGGGATATGCCAAACCGGGTGTTGCGGCGAATATGGTTGTCGGTCAGGCCGACCGCGGCCAGCGCGTCAGCAGCCGCCTTCGCCCTGGTGCTGGACGGAAAATGGGCGATAATGGTTCGTTCATTTTTTTTCGGCAAAATACCGCACCTCCTTCGCGAGGTTAGTATTTGCCGGCAGTAAAAAAATTAACAGCCGGAAAGTCCGGCTGCATGCTTTTATTTGACAGGAACGCCCATGGCTTTGTCCAGTTTGGCTTTGCTGGTATTGTAGTCATAGAGGGCCTGCACATAGTTGGTCTTCGCCTGCGTCAGGGCGACCTGGGCATCCATGACGTCCAGGTTGGTGCCCACCCCGGCACTGTAGCGGACCTGGGCGATCTTGTAGTCTTCCTCGGCCTTGTCAACGGCCACTTTCGTTGTTTCGATGCGTTTTTCCGCTTCTTTCAGGCTGAGATAGGCCTGGCGCACTTCCAGCTGAACCGCATCCCGCGTCTGGCGCGCCTGTTCCTGCGCTTTGGCCAAGGCGGCGTCGGCCTGCTTGATTTTGGCGCCGGTCACGTTGCCGTCGAAAATATTGAAGCTGGCCGACAGCCCCAGCGCCCAGGTGTCACTGCTAGTACCCGGATCGGTATCGGACCAGGCCTGGCTGCCTTGGAAAGACACGGTCGGCCGCCGGCCGCTTTTGGCTACTTGTATTCCTTCTTCGGCGCTCTTAACATTGAGGTCGGCCTGGGCAACCTCCGGCCGGTTTTTGAGGGCATAATCAATTGCCTCTTCCAGGGTAAGGGGATATTTAACGTACTGGAGGTCGTCCTTGACCGAAATTTCGGTGTCCAGCGGCAGGCCAATAACATTGTTGAGGCCGGCCACCGCCAGGTCATAGCTGTTCTGGGCTTTAATCAGGTTCTGCTCGGCATTGGCCAGTTCCACTTCGGAACGCAGCACGTCCGATTTGGCCACCGTGCCTACCTCATACTGGGCCTGCACGTTCTTCAGGTGGGCTGCCAGCCGGTCTACCGACTCCTGGTTGAGTTTAACCATGTTGCGGGCCTGCAGGAGATTGAAGTAAGCGGTGGTGGCATCAAGCTTTACCTGTTGCTGCGATTTGACTACCCCCAGATCGGCCGCTTTCAGCCCCAGTTTGGCCTGGTCAATAAGGCCCTCGAGCTTGCCGCCGGTATAAAGGGGCAGGGTAAGGGTGACTTTATTGTCAAATTTATCAATAATCATGTCCGGCGAGGATGAACTTGCCGGAACATCCGACCGGGCGGCCGAAAAGCTATAACTCAATGTCGGCAGTTTACCGCCTTTGGCCTCGGTTACCTTGCCGGCAGCCGTTTCCTTATCGGCCTCGGCGATTTTTACCGCCGGGTTGTTCTTGAGCGCGAGCGCGATGCTTTCCTCCAGAGTCAGCTCTACCGGCGCCGCCAATGCGGCTGCAGTATTGACCGCCAGCAGCCCGCCGATGACGGCTGCGGTAATGCACTTTTTCCAATAGGCTTGTCCCGTCATTGAACTCTTTCCTCCCAATCATGTCGCTTGTGCTGCTGACTGATTAGTCAATCATGTTTTAATTATAGGCCGCTTTGCCGGTACTGTCAATAAATAGATGGCGCCTTATCCGGCAGCAATTGCCAGACCTGCGGCAACAGAATTGTATAAAAAGCGGCGCCCGAAAGAGGCGCCGAAAAATTAAGACGGAAGTGATTTGGGGCAGGGCATGTTTTTCTTCTGCTCGTTCTTGCTTGGCAATTGACCGGCGCCTGGCCGGTTTTTTTGGGCAGGGCTCGAGTCAGTCAAATCCTTGACCGCCATAAATTCACCTCCGTCTTTAGCTTTCCCCGCGGGCCGGCGTATATTGAAAAAGAAGCAGGAAACGGAAATGGAAAGTGGTGGGGCCGGTTAGGCAAAAATTTCCGCCAGCTCGATGACAAGCTCGGGAAATATTGCTGCCGCCAGGGTTTCCCCTTTTTCGTACATCTTATGCCGTCCGTACTTGCCATCATCACCTAGGCAAAAGACCATGACGGTCTGATCGCCCGGATGGACGATCCAGTACTCTTTCACGCCCGCCCGCTCATATAAGTCGAGCTTCTCGGCCATATCTTTCTTGGCGGTATCGGGCGACACCACTTCCACGACCAGGTCTGGCGCTCCTAGGCAGCCCCGGTCGTCCAGTTTGGCTTTATCGCATACCACGACAATATCGGGCTGAACCACATTGCTCGCGGCGTCCGGATCCTCACCCGCCGCCGGTAGCCGCACGTCAAACGGCGCGACATATACCTCGCAGGTTTTATCGCGGAAGTAAGCGTGCAAGGCCGCAAAAATATTACCAACCAAGGCCTGATGCTGCCGCGACGGCACCGGTGTCATATTATAAACCGCTCCGCCGATAAGTTCCCACCGCTCGCCGTCCTGCCAACCAAGATAGTCGCGGTACGTATAGCGCCGGTCAAGTTTTGACGCCGCCTCTGCCATTGCCTGCTCCTCCTTCGCGTGCTTTTATTTATTATTATACCCTTTTCCTAAAAAAGTCGATTTAAAAAAGAGTCAGGACTGGCCTCCGAATTTTAAAACGTCGTCCGCACGCCGACCGAAGTGCTGGTATCAGCGCTCTTGTTGATGCCGTCTACCTGGCCGACAACAAAAGTATCAGGGGCAATTTGGTATTGGGTGCGCAGTTTGACCCGCACATCGTTGGGGTCGTAAGCATCTACCGAGAGGCGGAGCTGCTGACCGAGTTTGGCGTCAACGCCGATACCGGCTTTGCCGTCGATGACGCCGGCGCGCCCGGCCAGACCCTCGCCGCGGCCTACCTGAAAGTTGGTTTTGCTGCTGTCGCCAATATCGCTGACGCCGATAACGGCAAAGTCGCGGGGCGAAGTTTGGATGCGCACATCGGCGCTGCTCCGGTACTTGTGGTTATCGGTGTCGTATAACATTTCAATTCCGGCTTCGGCTTTGACGCCGTCCACCTTGCTCAGTATGCGGTTGGCTTTCTCGCTGGCCTCCCGGGCGTTGCGCAGCGTTTCTTTGAGATTGCGGGAGGTTTCCGGATCGGTAACTACCCCTTCCAGCGACGCGGCCATTTTCTCGACCCGGGCGCTGGTCGCTTTTAAATTCGCAAGCGTTTCCCTGAGGTCGGTAGCCGTCTGGCCGTTATTATCGACATTGGCCACCAGTTTGTCTACCCTGGCCGCCACGTCGCGCAAACTGCCGGACATGGCCCGCAGGTTGCGCACCGTATCCTGGATGTCGCCCTCGCTGCTTTGCGCCATCCGGGCTAAACTCGCGCTCAGTTCGTTCAGGTGGTCCGTGATTTGGCGGGCGTTCAGCAGGGTTTGCTTCATGGCCCCCTTCACTTTTTCGTCGCCGAGAACGTCGTTCAGCGATTTGACCAGGGCCTGAATGTCTAAGAGCACCCGGTCGGCGGTGGCGATCAGCTGGTCAAGCCCTTGCGGGTCTTCGCCGCGCACCTGGGCGCCAGGAGGCAGAAAGCCCGAATTGGCCGCGGGGGGAAGAATGTTGATAAATTTTTCGCCGAGCAGCCCGTCGGTACCGATGGTAAACCGCGCCCCCTGCGGGATTTTTACCCCTGGGCTAATCAGCAGGCGCACCTTAACCCCCTCGGGGGCAACCGAAACCGCCTGCACCCGGCCCACTTCCACGCCGGCGTAGCGGACCAGGTTACCCTCTTTCAGACCGCTTACCTGGTTAAACGTGGCGGTCACCGGATAGCCCTTATCGCTGAAGCTGAAGCCGCCCAAATGGACGATCATATAGGCGAGGAGAAGGAGGCCGACGATGGTAACGGCGCCTACCTTCGCTTCCGTGCTCAGATTCATGGTTTCTGCCTCCTTCGTGCCAGGGCGCTGGACTTGTAACCGTGGATGAACTGCTGGACAATAGGGTTTTCGGACTGCCGGATTTCGTCAACCGTCCCGATTTCGACAATCCGGCCGCCGTAGATCATGGCGATGCGGTCGGCGATGTTAAACGCGCTGGACATGTGGTGGGTGACTACCACCGATGTCACGCCGAAAAGGCGGCGGGCACTGGTAATCATCCGGTCAATGGTGCCGGACATAATCGGGTCCAGACCGGCCGTCGGCTCGTCGTACAGCACGATTTCCGGATTGATGGCCATCGCCCGGGCCAGACTGACCCGCTTCTTCATCCCGCCGGAAAGCTCGCTCGGCATGACGTTTTCCTGCCCCGCCAGGCCGACCATCCGCAGCCGCCGCCGCACCACGCGGGTGATTTCCTCCTCGCTCAGGTCGGTATGCTGGCGCAGGCCGAAGGCCACATTTTCCCCTACCGTCATGGAGTCAAACAGCGCCGAATACTGAAAAACCATCCCCATATGCCGGCGCAACTTATTCATTTCCTCTTCGCCGGCCCGGGAAATTTCCTGCCCCTTAACCCAGATTTCGCCGCCGGTGGGTTTTAGTAAGCCGATGATGAGGCGCAGCAGCGTACTCTTGCCCGAGCCGCTGGGGCCGATGATCACCATGATTTCCCCTTTGGCGATTTCCAGGTTGATGTCGTGGAGAACGGGCCGGCCGCGAAAGGACATATTGACGTTTACTAATTTAATCACGCCTGCCACCTCTGGCTCCTAGCGATATAACAGGAGCGACAAAAAGTAGTTGGTAACGAAAATCAGGATGATGGAAGTAACGACTGAGCCGGTTGTGGCCCGGCCCACCCCTTCGGCCCCTTCGTCGGTCGTAAGACCCTTGTAGCAGCCGATAATGGCGATGATGGCACCAAAAACCATGGCTTTGATGAGGCCGCCGGTCACGTCGGTGACCGCGGCAAAAACCTTGATGGAGTGCAAATATGTAAAAGAGCCGATGCCGGCGTACAGCGTCGCCACCAGATAGCCGCCAAGCGTGCCGATGACGTCGGCGAACACCACCAGAATGGGCAGCATAAAGACGCAGGCCACCAGCCGCGGCACGACCAGGTAGGCAATGGGGTTGGTCGCCATTACCCGCAGGGCGTCAATCTGCTCGGTCACCTTCATGGAACCGATCTCGGCCGTGATCGCCGCCCCAACCCTACCGGCCGCCACCACTCCGGTCAGCACCGGGGCCAGTTCCCGGCCCATGGCCACGGCGACGACGCCGCCGACGGAAGACTGGGCGCCATATTTGATAAATTCATGGGCGGTCTGCACGGTCATGACCATGCCGGTAAAAAGGATGGTTAACAGCACGATGGGCAGCGAATCGACGCCGAGGTGGGCTGCCTGGCGCAGCGTCAGCTTTAGGTTAAACCGCCGCAGGTGGTAAATTGTTTCGGTAAATAAAAGGATAACGCGGCCGGTGGTTTCCAGTTGGCTAAGTACCGCCCGGCCAAGCTTTTCCAGCATTGGTATAAACATCTGTCGATCCTGCCTTGCGCCCGCTAAAGGCGTCGTTTTTGCAATATAGTACGCACCGCTTGGTATTATTCAATTTTATGCAGCCATTATCCTGCCCAGCCGATTTTTTCGTCCGGCGGCATACGCCGCCTTAACGGCCAGGCCTTAAGCTCCAGGCAGCAAGTGCACCCCGTTTGCGCGGGGTGCACCTCTCATTTGCCTTCGTCTTTAACTACCTGAATTACGACCTGGGTGTCGCTGTCGATGATATAGTCGGTAGTGATATGATATTTGGTCCGGTTTTCCTCATTCTTCTTCGCAAAGTCCCCCAGCGGGCCGCGCGCCTTGTTCGCCTGGTTGGTCTTATCGCCGGCCGGTTGGGGCTCGTTGCCCAATTTCAGCTGATTGGTCTGGCTGCCGGCCAGGCCGCTGCCCGGCTGCAACAGATCAAGGTCCAAAATCTCGACGACAATGTCATTGTTGCGGTCGCGCTCCACCACGTCCCGGACGACGTCGGCAAAAGTGCGGTGCTTGTTTTTTTCCAGCCGCGCCAGTTCCCCTTCCAGCCCCTGGTCTTTCAATAAGCCGTACGTGAGCGGTACGGTGCCGCCGCCACGCACTTCCAGCGTCAGCGGCCCGGCCGGCTGGTCCTTGGGAATGACGAAGCTGACCACGCGGGTAATCGGTTCTTCCCGGTAAGGCTTGAGTTTAACCGTTATGTCAATCTTATCGCCCGGCTTCGCCGTCGCCACGTTGGCCCGCGCTTCCATGATGGTGGCCGTACGGCGCTCGGCGGTAACGTCGACATTAACTTTCACGTCCATAAGATCGACCGGCGTAAACTTGTTATCGGCAACAAGCGCGAGCGCCTCGTACAATTCGCCGACAGCCGCCTCGCCAATATTGACCGGGCTGTAAAACATGTTCTCGCGCTTTAGGGTTTCCCCCGGTAGGTTGCGGCCGCTAACCTCGAAGGTGACGCGGGCCGAACCGGGGCCGACGCGGTCCATGGTCTTTTCGATAAAACTATAGACGGTGGTCGCCGTAAGAATGGGCGCCAGCTGTTCGTCCTGCACAATCTGCACGGCGGCGTCGGTCGTTTTGCCGGCGCCGCTGTCCTGGATGATAATGCGCACCGGTACAACACTGGGATAGCGGCCGGTTACGCCGGCCACCCCGGCGCCGCGGTCCTGAGTGACCGTGCCAAGGAGATTCCCGGTAACACCTACTTTAAAGGAGTTCTCCAGGCCTTTCACGGTGGTAAATACATACGCGTCGGTTAAGAAAAAGTTCGTATTGCCTTTTTTCAGGAACGGATGGCCGAACGCCAGCACTTTATCGCCCTCGACGTAGGTAACGGTGCCAATCGCACCCAGGCTAACGTCACCCCGCACCAGCTCGATGCCCACGGCGGCGCCGGGTTCAAGCCGCGCCTGGCTTTCACCCGGTGCCGCGCCACCGACGGCGTACGGGACCAGATTGAAGGGCCTGAGTTTCTCGGCCAGCATCGCCAGCGCCCGTTCGCCAAAACCGGCGGCCATGACCGGCGTCGCCACCGGTTTAACGTCTGCAGAAAGCGGCTGGCTGGCCCAGCTATTCGCCTTATCCGGCATTTCCCACAGCTTCAGCATATCGGCAATCGGCGTCACCATACCGATCCGGTGGTCGGTCAGCGACCAGCCGTAGGCGATGGCGCCGACCAATTTGCCATCAATATAAACGGGGCTGCCGCTCATGCCTTGAGCGATGCCCCCGGTACGCTCAATTACATCGCCATAAGTACGTACTAAGATGAGGTCGCCGGATGGGCCTTTATCTTTCATGACCCCCAGTACTTCGACCCCGAACTCTTCAATTTGGGTCCCGGCAACGACTGTTTTGCCCACACCCTGCATCCCCGGCCGTACCTGGTCGACCGGCATGATGGCCACGGCCTGCACGAGCGCCGCCGGCAAGATGAAGAATAGCGCCAGCAGCACAATCCGGTACGGCTTTTGTAAACGCGCCAACAATATCATCCTTTCTACTTGCGGGACGGTTCAATCCGCACCACCGTATCCCCCTGACGGATAATGTCCCCGGGGCTTATCATTACTTCTTTGACCACGCCGTCCACGGTGGCGCGTACGGCCGGTACCGGGCCGGTAATCGTGCCGACCACAACCAGCACCGTACCTTCCTGCACAGCCGTGCCGGGCGTGACAACGCTCAGGACATGGCCCGACAGGACGCTGCGCTGGTCGACTAGCGCCCCGGCTGACGCCGACCAGGCGCCAAGCACGGCAACCATTAGCAGGGTCAGCAGCAGGATGGCGGTTTTTCGGCGGAACATAACCTCACCCCCATGTTACTTCCATTATACTCCATCTGCTTTAAATAGCAAGCCTTGCCGAAATTACCGCCAAGGCGCTTCCCACCTTGCGTTCCCGGCCGTCAGACGGTTTATTGACCACCTTGTCATTAACTACCATCTCACTGGAGCCGCCGCCATCCAAGTTCATGGCATCTACCGCCCCCAGCTCCTGTAAAAACAGCGCCAGTTCCAAGAGGGTCATGCCTGTGCTGGTTGGCTGGCGGCCATCCACCACGACCAGGAGGACCCGCCCGTCCTTGGTCAAACCAAGGGCGGTGCGCGGCGCCCGCCCGCCGGCGACATCGCTGCCGAACTCCTCAATTTTGGTGGTAAGATAAATACTGCCGTTTTTTAGCAGCATCGGCCCGGCCCCCAGGACATGCACCGTCTTGTCCCATACCGGTCCGAGCGACTGGTGGATTTTAATTTTGTCCCCTACCTTGAGGGCCGCCAGGGCTTGTGCCGACCGGCCGTGAGCCGACAGGACAATGCCGTCGGCAGGAATAACGCTGTCATTTGTCTTTATGGCCTTGACCTCATCCCCGACAATTACATATTCAATCCCGTAGATATTGGAGCCGGTCGTCACGCCGTAGCGGCTGGTGTATAAAATGAGCTCGTCGGGGCCGCGCTCGCGGTTGACGCCGTCGATAACAAGCCGTTCGCCGGATGAAAGCTGTACATAGCCCTGATAGGTTACCTGGTCGATAATTATTTTTCCGTCAGGCATGACGCCCATGGCGGTGCGCGCCAGCGGCGGGGTGCTGACAATTTCGCCGTCCAGCTTGAAGAGGCCTAAAATTTCGCCGGTCGGGGCAAAGTACGAGCCATTGACAGCCGCCACCGCCCGACAAGCGCGGGCCATGGCGGCAACGGTGTCCAGACCCTGCACTACGCCGTTAGCTAAGACCGGTTGTAACACAAAGCCCTGTTTGAGGTCAACGGTTAAAATATGGGCCGACACCGGGCCGTACGGCCGCCCGCTCAGCCATGACGTATAAGTAACCCCCGGCATGACTTCCTGGGTTACTTTCTGTTCATATACTTTCACCAGGTCGATAACCAGCCGGTTGGGCGCCTTGAGGGAAAATACATTGTAAATTACGGCCTGCTTGAGGTCGATCGTCAGCCGCAGTTTGCCCGGCTCGGCTTGAGCCAGTCGCGCGGCGCCGACCAGCGGGTCGTTGAATTTGAGCTCGGTCAGGCCGCTTTTGTTTACCGCTCCTTCCAGGTCAACGACCAGCCGCAGCGGCTCATCCAGCAGCCGTACCTTATAGGCCGGGACGGCGGTCATATCCAAAACGATGCGCACCTTATCGGCGGCCTGGCTGGAACGGATCTTGCTGACAACTGCTGCCGGCACAGCTGCTGACTCGGCAGCCGGAGCACTGGCCGGGGCGGTGGTCGGCGCGGCGGCCCCGGCCAGTGAAGCCCAGAGCAGCAGGAAGGCAAGCGTGATCGCGGTAATGCGGCTTTTGTTCATGACTCCTCCTCCCCCACAAACACTAATTACCGTTTCAAAACCGTAAAGATACTTATGCAATACATTGGCACCACGCGCAATAAAAGTGAGCTGATTGTTACTTACTTGACAAAACCCAAAGGAAACACAGCAAGCCAATAAGCCAATCAAGCGCGACAAAGGTCGCGCGCGTAGCCCTTTGCGTTCTTTGTGAACTTTGCGGTTTTACACTTTTCAGAGTGGATATTGATCTACCAACGAATAAGTCAATTTTTTCAAAAAGTCAAGCCTGACCCCGCGAACTATAGGAGCAAAAAGCCAGACCCTAACGCGGAGCCTGGCTTTTTTCCTTGTTTTCATTGGCAAGCTGGCGGTAGAGCATGTCGGCCAGCCCGATGCCGCCTGCCTGCGCCATCGTGCTTGTCAATTCCCGGTCGAGCAGGGGGCGCATCATTTCTTCTTGGGTCGTATCCAGCAGTCCCGCTTTCGGGACCGTGCTGCGCATCCGGTTGAGCAAGAGGCCCAGGAACAAGGCCTCCATGTCCCGGCAGGCCTGGCGCAGCTTTTGGTCCTCGCGGACCGCGCCGTCCGCCTGACCCCGTTTGGCGGCTGAACCGACGCCTTTTGCCTTTATCGTTTTGTCCCAGGAGGCGCGTGGGGTGCTGCCAATTGAATCGCTTCGCATATCATCACCTATATTATTTGCAGGTCGGCGTGCAGAGCGCCGGCTGCCTTGATGGCCTGGAGGATGGCGATAATGTCCCGCGGCGTAGCGCCAATGGCATTGAGAGCGGCGACGACATCACTGACGCTGGCCGCCGGCGGCAGCGTCACCATACTGGCTTTGGCCTCGTCAACCTGCAGGGTCGTCTTGTCGGTGACGACGGTGCTGCCGCCGGATAGCGGCGGCGGCTGGGAAACCGCTTTGTCCCGCGTAATCCGCACGCTCAGACCGCCCTGGGCTACCGCCACCTCGTCGATCGTCACCTGGCCGCCCATGACGACGGTGCCGGTCCGCTCATTAATTATTACCTTGGCGGCCGTATCAGGGACGATCGTCAGTTCTTCGATAGCGGCAATAAAGCCGACGATATCGCTGCCGTAAAAGTCCGGCACGCTGACCGTTACCGTGCCGGGATCCCGGGCAACGGCAATCGGGCCAAAGCGGCCGTCAATCGCCTGGACGATGCGGCTGGCCGTGGTAAAGTCAGGCTGGCTGAGAGCCAGCGCGATCTGGCCGCCGGCCGTAAACTCCACCGGCACGTCCCGCTCCACGATCGCGCCGCCCGGAATGGTCCCCACGGTGGGGAAGTTTTTTTGCTGGCTCGCGCCCCCGCTGCCGGCCGTATACCCGCCGACCGACAGGGGGCCCTGGGCGACAGCGTAAACAAGACCGTTGGCCGCCCGCAGCGGCGCCTGCAGCAGTGTGCCACCCTGCAGGCTCTTGGCATCGCCGAGAGAAGACACGGTAATGTCGATAGTATCGCCGGGCTTGACGAACGGCGGCAGGGACGCCGTCACCATGACGGCCGCCACGTTTTTCGCCTGGAGCTGGGCCGGCGTAACCGTCACGCCAAAGGTTCTGAGCATATTGGCGATCGACTGCATCGTCGCCAAATTCTTCGTCGAGTCACCCGTACCGGCCAGGCCGATGACCAGGCCGTAGCCCACCAGCTGGTTGCTGCGCACCCCCTGGACCTTGGCCACATCTTTGATACGGACGCCGGCAGCCATTGCCCCGGCCGGAACAAGGCCGACGGCCAGCACACAGAGAACGCTCAGCAAGACTAACGTTTTGCGCATATTTCCTCCGGATGTTAAAACAGAATGTTCAGGATTTGGCTGAGGACGCCCTGGCGCTGCTTGCGGGCCAGCGGTCCATGCCCCTCGATGCGGATTTGGGCGTCAGCAACATAGGTCGACAGGACGGTATTATCGGCCCGCACATCATCGGGCCGCACCACGCCGGTGACGGTAATCCGCTGTTCCTCGCCGTTTTGTTTAATGCTCTGCGTTCCGGACACGACCATATTGCCGTTCGGCTTTACTTCCACCACTTGCACGGTCAGCTTGGCCGATACATTATTGCTGTTGGCAATTGTCCCCTGGGATTTGAAGCTATCGGAATAGCCGGCGCTGGCGTCGGCCAACCAATGGAAAATGCCGACACCGGCCTGCATGTCGGTACTGCCTGACTTGGCATTTTCCGCCTTGCCGGTGCGACTGGCGCTCGAGCTTTCGCTAATGATAATCGTAATGATGTCGCCGACGGCGTGGGCCTTCCGGTCGGCGTACATGTTGGCCGCCGGGCCGCTGTCGGTCCACAGCGACGCGGCCGCGGCCGGCGCTGCCGGCGCCAGCGCCGACGCCATTAAAACCGCGGTGATGAGAATAACAACGGCTTTGTGGCCCATATTTTCACCTTACTTTCCCCGGTAAGTCAGCACCAGCGCCGACGCATCGTCCAGCACCTGGGCCGACAGGATTTTTTTCGACTGGATATTCTGCACCCGGATGACCTGGCCTTCCGCACCGTCCTGGAGGGCCTGGCCGGCGGCCACCGCTTCGATGCCGCCGCCGCGGGCGATAATGGCAATGAATTGTCCGCGCCGGATAAGGATCGGCTTGGTAAGAGCGCTGTCGGTGATGACGGCGCCCGGAGCCAGCGCCCGGCGGGCAGCCAGGCCGAGCACTTGCCGTTCATCGGTGATGTAGCCGGGCGCCAGTCTCCCTACGTCGCGCCGTTCGCGCCGCAGACTGTCTGCGGTGATAATTTCCCGGGCCGCAATCGGCCGGGCCGCGACCAAAACCTCGCGGTAAAGCTTGATGTCCAGTTTCACGGTGGCGGTCGCCACATGCCGACCGTCCACCTGCACGTTTACTACTGCCGCCGTCAGTCCGCTGAACCGGATGCCGTAGGGAAACTCGACGGTTAGCTTAAGCTCGCCGGCCGGGACGACCAGGTCGGTGGGCGCAGCATCCAGGCTGACGGTTACTTCGCCGTCAACGCCGGCCAAACGCTGTTTCGCGGCCCTAGCCGCCGCGTCGGCCAGCTCAGCGCCGGCAACCACCTGGCCGGCGGCTGTTGCCGCGGCAATGGGCGCCGACAGGGCGACAGCCAGCAGACACAGGGCCAAAAGTACCGCGACTTTCCGCAGCATGGCCGTCACCTAACGCTTAAGATTGGCGACCTGGCCCAGCATGTCATCGGCGGTGGTGATCGCCTTGGCATTAATCTCGTACGCCCGTTGGGCAACAATCATGTTGACCATTTCTTCCACGACTTGGACGTTCGACATCTCGAGGTACTGCTGCACGAGCGTCCCCGCCCCGTCCGTTCCGGGGTTCATAACCACGGGCGCGCCGGAAGCGGCCGTTTCTTTCAGCAGGTTGCGGCCGATGCTGTCAAGGCCCGCCGGATTAATAAACCGGACGATTTGGATCTGCCCCAAATCCTGCGGGTCGGTCTGGTTGGGAATTTTGGCCGTTACCCGGCCATCGGCCGAGATGGAGAGTTCGGTCGCGTTTTCCGGGATAATTATCTGCGGTTCCAACGGATACCCTTCGGACGTAACGATGCGGCCCTGCGCATCTTTTTTAAAGGCGCCGTCACGGGTATAGGCCAAAGTACCGTCAGGTAGAGTAATCTGGAAAAAGCCGTCGCCTTCAATGGCCAGATCAAGGGGATTGCCGGTTTGCTGAAAGTTGCCCGGGGTGTAAATTTTCTGGGTGGCCACCTGGCGGACGCCGTGGCCAATCTGGATGCCGGTCGGCAGTTGGGTATCCGCCCCGGTTGCCGCCCCCGCCTGGCGGATGGTCTGGTACATGAGATCCTGAAAATCGGTGCGGCTCTTTTTAAACCCGGTTGTATTTACGTTGGCCAAGTTGTTGGAAATGACATCAACGTTTGCCTGCTGGGCCACCATCCCTGACCCGGCAGTCCAAAGTGCACGCATCATCCTTGTTTTCCCTCCCCGTTTACGCTGCCAGCCGCTTCAGTCGGTCGGCGGCCGGCCGGGGCCTCCGCGGTTCGGTCCAGCCCCTGCTGTTTAATATATCGTAAAGCCAAGCCAAGTTATTAAGTGCCGATGAAGCAATAATTTCGCCGCCCGGCGCCGTTATACCCGGGCCACGTCGTTAACGGCCTTATCCAGCAGCTGGTCATGAGTCTGCACTAGTTTGGCGTTAATCTCATAGGCCCGGTACCCGGCAATAAGGGTGACCATTTCCGCTACCACGTTCACGTTCGCCAGTTCGAGCATCCCCTGGCGGACCTGGCCGGTACCGGCCTGCGGCGCGGCGCCAGGGGCAGCAAACAGGCTGTCGCCTTCTTTGACCAAAGCACGCCGGTCAGGGAAATCCACCACCTGCAGGCGGTCAACTTCCACCTCGTCGACAAAGATACGGCCATCGGCGTCAATGGCGACTTTGGCCCCGTCGCCCAGCCAGACAGGGCCGGCTTGACCCATAACGCGATAACCGGCTTGGGTGACCAGTTCACCCCCGGCGTTTTTGGTAAAGGCGCCGTTTCGAGTGTAGCGCGGCCCGGCCGGTGTGACCACGACGAAAAAGCCGGGTCCGTCAATGGCCAGGTCAAGGGCATTGCCGGTAGGACGCATCATGCCGGTGGTATGAATGGTGGCAACATTGTCCACCACCGCGCCCAGTCCCAGAGTGCCGATAACCGGTGCGCCGGGACCGTCATTGATCCGGCTGATGAGTATTCCGGCAAAATCGTGGCTTAGGGCCACGTCTTTCTTGTAGCCCGCGGTGTTGGCATTGGCCAGGTTATTGGCGGTCACGTCCGTCCGGACCGCTTCGGCCAGCATGCCCGACGCCGCGGTATAGATGCCGCGGATCATAACTTTTCACCTCGCTGCCATGGAATAAGCGGCAGCACCTAGGCGATGCTGCCTTTTTTCAGGGTTGTCAGACTATCTTGCAGGCTTTCCAACGCATCAAGGGCCTTGCCGGTGCCAAGGGCCACGCAGGATAGCGGGTCGTCAGCCAGATAGGTGGGAATACCGGTTTCCCGGTTGATCAGCCGGTCCAGCCCGGAGAGCAGCGACCCGCCACCGGTCATGACGATGCCGCGGTCGACAATGTCGGCGGCCAGCTCGGGCGGCGTCTTTTCCAGCACGCCCTTCACACATTCCACAATCAATGAAACCGGTTCGGCCAGCGCTTCCCGCATTTCGGTCGAACTGATGCGCAGCGTTTTCGGCAGGCCGGACACCAGGTCCCGGCCGCGGATTTCCATGGTCTCGGTCCGTTCGCCGGGGAAAGCGGTGCCGATCGCTATCTTGATTTCCTCGGCGGTGCGCTCACCAATCATGACATTGTATTCTTTCTTCACATAGCGCACAATGGCTTCATCAAACTTGTCACCGCCGATGCGCAGCGAATCACTGACGACGATGCCGCCCAAGCTGAGTACGGCCACATCGGTCGTGCCGCCGCCAATATCCACTACCATCGAACCGCACGGTTCGGAAATCTCCAAACCGGCCCCGAGTGCGGCGGCCAACGGCTCTTCGATCAGGTAAGTCTTGCGGGCGCCGGCTTGCATGGCCGCTTCCAGCACCGCCCGCTTTTCCACCGTCGTTACTCCGGACGGAATACATACCATAATCCGGGGTTTAAAAAACATGCGTTTGCCGGCCACCTTCTGGATAAAGTGCCGCAGCATGCTCTCCGTCGTGTCATAATCGGCGATAACGCCTTCCCGCAGCGGCCGGATGGCGATGATGTTGCCCGGCGTTCGCCCCAGCATGCGCCGCGCTTCCTCGCCAATGGCCAGAATGCGGTTAGTGTCGCGGTCGATAGCGACAACCGACGGCTCGCGCAGCACAATGCCCTTCCCTTTTATGTATACCAAAACATTGGCCGTGCCTAAATCGACCCCGATATCCATTGACCCAAACACACGTAAAACTCCTTTCCCCTGCCGCTGCCAGCTTGTCCTGCGCGTAAGCAATAAAAAATGGAGCGTAATCAGCGTAGTTGTGAAGAAACAGTTCAAAACGAACAGGACAAGGAGCATATAACTTAGCGTGTATATTTTCTACATTTTGGACAAAAGTCCTTTATTTTTCGCTATTTTCTTTTGTCTCTTTGTATTTTTTACGGGTTGCCTCGCCGCCGCGGATGTGGCGTTCGGCCTTGTTCATTTCTAAAATGGCTTTAACCTTATTCGCCAGTCGTTTATTAATGGTCGGCAGCCGCTCAATCATGTCTTTATGTACCGTGCTTTTACTAACGCCGAAAACGGTGGCCGTTTGCCTCACCGTTTGTTTGGTTTCGATAATATAGTTGCAAATGTCCAGCACCCGCTTGCGGATATAGTCTTTCATGTGTTTTTCCTCCCCCTCGCCTCCATTTGCTAAACTATATGCGGACAAAAATAAAAAATGCGTGGGTATTTCCACGCATTAAAGAGAAGTTGGCGAAAGTTTCGGCAATTAGCGGGCGGTGGCGGGGAGAATGGTTAGCGGGTCACAATATTTTTCACCTTTTTTCACGCTTAAGTGTAGATGCGGATAGTCCTCAGCCGTAGCCGCGCCAACCGTGCCAACCGCCATGCCGGCCCGGATATAATCACCCGGAGCTACCGCCGCGGTGGCCAGCGAGCCATAATCCACGGTATAGTCGCCAGTCGTTACGCGCACCGTCAGACCGGTGCGCCGGTCAGTATAGACAGCGGCGACCATCCCGTCCCACATGGCGGTAACGGCTTGTCCGGCGCGGGCCGTCACGTCAATGCCGGTATGGTAGCGCCAATCCTTAAACAGCGGATCTTCATACCAGCCAAACGCGCGCGTCACTTGCCCCGCTACCGGCCAATGGGCCGATCCGGGCCGGACTTGGGGCATACTTTTCGGCGTTGGTTCGGACTTGGCCGATTGTGCGGGTTCAAGCTGACTTGCGAGCTCCTTGGCCGCAGCCGGTGCTGCCGGTTCAGCTCCTGCCGGCGCGGTGGCCGCCGCGGCCGGCGCCAAAGCCGCGGCGGGTTGTTTATCGGCTGCAGCCGGCGGCGGCGATAGCGGGGCTGCTGGCGGCGGCGCGTGAAGGCTGACGACGACCGCCAGCACAAGCACCCCGGCCACGCTGAGCAGCCCAGCGGCCACCGCCGCTTTTCGGACCAGGCCGGCCGTCTGTCCTATTAACTGGTCTAAATTAGCGCGCACCTTACAATCACCTCCCTACCATCATGCCCATAATTTGCCTTTTTTATAAGGCGCTGCCGCACTGCCATAACCGTTTCGTTATTGACCAGGAAGAATTTTGAAAATATAATAATTTTTTATAATTTTATATGGTTTTTCTTATAGAGATATAATATAATGTTATTAGAGAGGTAGTTCGGATTTTCACAAAAAGGACGGTGTGCAGTATGTCCATCCCACTGCGAATCGTGCTTGGCATCCCCTTTGTCCTGTTAAGCTGTCTCCTGGCGCCGGTGTTCATCTTCCTGCTGATTGTCACTTCGCCGGTTTCCTTTATCGTCGCCGGCCTGCTGCGGCCTAAAGACCGTCATGACGGCGGCTCTTTCTCGCTCCATACCCATCTGCAGCCCCGGTAACAAAGCGAAAGCAGGCAGTATATCTCTACCAGAGATATGCTGCCTGCTTTTTTATGAACCATGGATGTCCCGGATGGCGACACCGGTGTAATAATAGGTAAGAATTTCGCGAAAAGTGCGGCCTTCTTTCGCCATGCCGTTGGCGCCGTATTGGCACAGGCCAACGCCGTGACCGTAGCCAATGGTCTTAAAGACCAGGCGGTCTTCCTTGGTTTCTACGATAAAATTGGCCGACCGGAGATCAAGTTTTTCCCGCACGGCCGTCCCGGAAAAGGTCTTAGCCCCGATCCGCACTTTATCGACCCGTCCTGATTCGGTACGGTCAAGGACTTGGGCTATGCCGGTCTCTCCGGTTTTGGCCGCCGCCAGTACCCCGGCGTCGGCGCCCAGGCGCTGCTCAAGCTCGGTAAGTGTAATTTCCCTGGTGTCGGCATAACGGGGTGACTTCTGGTCCCATTTGCAAGGCACGCTTTTAAGATAGGGGTAATCAAAGCCCCATACTTCCAGGGCGCTGGCGGTGCGCTCGCCGCTGGTCGAGTGAAAGACGGCGTGAATGGGTTCGCCGCTATAGGTCAGAATGAGACCGCGCGTTTCCTCCACGGCCTGGCTGATTTTTTGCCAGTACAAGTCGCTCTTAAACGGCCCCCAGCGCTGGCGGAGCTGCGCCTCGCTCAGCCATGCCTGGCTCTGCCGGTGGTCGGTGCTCACATCCGCGCCCGGCCGGTCGGGCAGGCCGCTGCCGCCAAACAGCGCCATCTGCTTGACGGCATAGGTGCGGGCGGCGACCGCCTGGGCCTTCAGCGCTTCCAGCTCAAACTCGGCCGGCATCTCGGCGGCCACTACCCCCTTTACGTATTCCTCCAGGTTCATCTCCACAATTTTATCCGCCTCGTGCAGGTAAACCTTAATGGGTATATCCTCTCCCTTGTGGACTTTGGTCCGCGGCTGCTCGACCGTGGCGGCGGGGATACCGCGCACGATGATTGCCGGCAGGACAATTACGATTAATATGACGATCATCGCCGTCAGGGCCGCCACTTGTCTCACGCCCGCGCCTCCTCCCGCCTGTAAGCAGTACATACTATGCAAACTGTAGCGGTCTTAATGCCAAAAATTTATTAAACCGCAAAGGCCACAAAGGACGCAAAAATTAAACCTCCCGGCAATTAGCCGGGAGGCACGCTGGTTATCAAAATCTATGAGTGCTAGCCAGTAACCCGTTCAATGTCGGCGCCGAGGCTTTTGAGTTTACCAACGAGGTTGTCATAACCCCGGTCAATGTGATGAACACAGCTAATTTCGGTCCGGCCTTCGGCGGCGAGTCCGGCAAGAACCAGGGCTGCGCCGGCCCGGAGGTCAGTCGCCTTAACCGGGCAGCCTTGGAGACGGGGCACGCCTTCCACAACGGCGCTGCGGCCCTCGATTTTTATATTCGCCCCCATCCGCTTGAGTTCGTCCACATGCATAAAGCGGTTTTCAAAAACGGTCTCGGTAATGATGCTGGTCCCGTGCGCCACCGTCATAAGCGCCATGAACTGGGCCTGCATATCGGTGGGAAAACCGGGATACGGGAGGGTCTTAATATCGACAGTGCGCAGAAAACCAGTGCCTTGCACCCGCACGCCGTTTATATCTTCCTCGATGCGCACGCCTGCTTCCTTCAACTTGGCGACGACCGGCTTGAGATGATCGGTCAGGGCGTTTTCAATGTAGACGTCGCCATTGGTGATCGCCGCCCCCACCATATATGTGCCGGCTTCGATGCGGTCGGGAATGACGGTGTGGGTGGCGCCCCGCAGTTCATTTACACCTTCGACCTTGATCACGTTGGTGCCGGCGCCGCGGATTTTGGCCCCCATGGCATTGAGGAAGTTGGCCAAATCGACTACTTCCGGTTCTTCGGCCGGGTTTTCCAAGACCGTCGTTCCCTTGGCCAGCGCTGCGGCCATTAAGATGTTTTCCGTAGCCCCTACACTGGGAAAATCAAGGTAAATGCGGGCCCCGTGCAGACCCCGGGGGGCTTTGGCCTCGACATAGCCATGGCCAAGCACGATTTCGGCGCCAAGAGCTTCAAAACCTTTAAGGTGTAGGTCAATGGGCCGGGTGCCGATAGCACAGCCGCCCGGCAAGGAAATTTTCGCGCAACCGGTGCGGGCCAAGAGCGGCCCCATAACCAAAAAGGAGGCCCGCATCTTCCGCACGAGCTCGTAAGGGGCCTCACAGCTCGTAATGTCGGTACTGTCCACGACCAACGTGTCCGTATCTTCCCACCGCACTTTGGCGCCAAGACATTCAATGACCTCGGATATGGTGCGCACGTCGTCCAACTTGGGCGTTTCCATCAGCCGGCTGGGCGAAGTACCGAGCAGCGCCGCGGCAATAATCGGCAAGACGGCGTTCTTCGCGCCGCTTACTTTTACGGTGCCGCATAACCGTTTGCCCCCGCTTATAATAAGTTTGTCCACAAAAGTTCCTCCCACAATGCAAGCTGCTAATGCTCGCGCGTGATAACCGGCGAGCCAATTAAAACGTAGGTGCGATCATCATAAGGGCTATAGCGCATGGCCATATTAACGTTCACGCGCTGGCCGCCGACCTGCAGCCAGTCGGCAATTGCCGGTGAGTAACCGCTGAAACTGGAAAAATTGGCGTAATGCACCTGGTCGACAGTAGTGCCGCCAATGCGGTCAAAGGCGGCTGCCAGCCTTTTGGCCCGCTCCGCCTCCTCTAGTTTACCATCAATATAACCCGCCAGGCAAGTAGCAAGCCGCGGCGAACCGCCGGCATCCCTGATTATATTATCAATTTTATGACGCCAGGCGTCAATGGGCCCACCGTCGTTTATGGCATCGACATTTACAACCAGATAGGCTTCGGCTTCGCCCGACGTCAGCTCCATAACTTGCGCGATCGCGACAACGTGAATGCGGTCGCCGGCTGCATCGGCCCGCACCAACCGGTGGCGCCGGCCGCGGTTATTATTTAGCTTATAGTCGGCAGGATCTATACCGAGCCGCGCCATGGCCACGCGCACAAGCTCTTCCAGTTCATTGTCGGTTACCGTGGCCGTCGGTAACTCCGCCCAGCCGTTCAGACTGAAATCGTGCAGCCTCGCGCCGGTAGCCGTCAAAGCCTCCACCAGCAGCGCCGTCTCCGCCTGGTCGCCGGCGGGCCGGCTCAACCCGGCTGGCAGCTGGCTGTCCGTGGCAGCAATTAGCACCAGGAAAACCAAAACGATGATAATGCCGAAAATCCATCCGTTGCGGCGCAAAACCATTTTCTCCCCGTCCCGTCTAATTCACCGTCTTGCGGCAGTTTTTTCCCTAACACAATTCTTGCCAGTTTTTAGGGGAGTTATACGATGAAAATTTCGCCACAACCAAAGCGCGCATTTTTAACAAAACCGCCAAGGACGCAAAGGACGCAAAGGGCACGCTTTATAACTTTTTATCAGCGCGGCGAAGCCGCGCCGTCAACCCTTCGCGTAACTTCGTGTACTTCGCGGTTAAAAACATACAATTCTAATATAAAAACAGACCGGGCCAGCTCCGAGCTGACCCGGTTTTACTTAATTACATCCTGGATTTGTGAAATTCGGCAACGCCGAGCCGCATGAGCGCCCGTTTCAGGGCCTGCTCGGCGCGAGCCACGTCGATGCCTTCACGATTGCCCTTAAGACGGGCCTCGGCCCGCTCGCGCGCCGCTTCCGCCCGTTTTACGTCAATTTCTTCGGGCAGTTCGGCGCAGCCGGCCAGGACGGTCACCTTATCGGGCCGGACTTCGATGAAGCCGCCGCAGATGGCAATGCGCTTCTCGCCGTCATCTTTCAGAATGCGCAAGGGGGCAATCTCCAGTCCGGCGATAAGGGGCGCATGGCCGGGCAAGATGCCGATATCGCCGTCGGTGGCGCGGGCGATGACCATGTTAACATCGTCGGAATAAGCCAGGCGCTCGGGGGTGACAATGTCCAGTCTAACCGTTTTGGCCACCTGTTATTCCCCCTTCATTTTTCGCGCCTTTTCCACCGCTTCATCAATAGTGCCGACCATATAAAAGGCCGCTTCGGGCAGGTCGTCGTGCTTGCCGCTTAAGATTTCCTTAAAGCCGCGAACGGTCTCTTTTAGCGGTACGTATTTACCGGGCGTGCCGGTAAAGGCCTCGGCAACGAAGAAGGGCTGGCTGAGGAAACGCTGAATTTTCCGCGCCCGTGCGACGGTGAGTTTGTCTTCGTCGGACAGTTCTTCCATGCCCAGAATGGCGATAATATCCTGCAGTTCTTTGTACCGCTGGAGCACTTCCTGGACGCCCCGGGCCACTTCGTAATGCTCCTGGCCGATGATGTTGGGGTCGAGGATCCGCGACGTCGAATCAAGCGGGTCCACGGCCGGGTAAATGCCCAGCTCGGCGATCTGCCGGGACAATACGGTAGTGGCGTCGAGGTGGGCGAAAGTCGCCGCCGGCGCCGGGTCGGTCAGGTCGTCGGCCGGCACATAGACCGCCTGCACGGAAGTGATGGAGCCTTTTTTGGTAGAGGTGATGCGTTCCTGCAGCGCGCCGACGTCGGTACCCAGCGTCGGCTGATAACCTACCGCCGACGGCATGCGCCCCAGCAGGGCCGACACTTCCGAACCGGCTTGGATAAAGCGGAAAATGTTGTCGATAAACAGCAGCACGTCCTGGCCGTGCACATCGCGGAAATACTCGGCCATGGTCAGGCCGGTGAGGCCGACCCGCATCCGCGCGCCAGGCGGCTCGTTCATCTGGCCGTATACCAGGGCGGTCTTATCAATAACGCCGGACTCGCGCATTTCCATCCACAGGTCATTGCCTTCGCGCGTCCGCTCGCCGACGCCGGCGAACACGGAGAAGCCGCCATGCTCGGTGGCAATGTTGCGGATGAGCTCCATGATAAGTACGGTTTTGCCTACACCGGCACCGCCGAAGAGACCGATTTTACCGCCTTTGGCATAAGGGGCGATCAGGTCGACGACCTTGATGCCGGTTTCGAGAATGGTGGTGGAAGTTTCCTGTTCCTCAAAGCTGGGCGCCGGCCGGTGGATGGGCCAGTAGTCTTCGGCAATAACCTCCCGGTCGTCGTTGTCCACCGTTTCGCCCAGTACGTTGAATACCCGCCCCAGAGTACCTTTGCCGACAGGGATTTTGATCGGCGCGCCGGTATCGACGGCCGTCATGCCGCGGACCAGGCCATCGGTCGAGGACATGGCCACGCAGCGGACGGCGCTGTCGCCCAGGTGCTGCATGACTTCGGCCGTCAGCTTGACGTTGACGTCGCCGTTTTGGCCTTCAATCCTGATGGCATTGTAAATAGCCGGCAGTTGTTCCGGGGGGAATTCTATGTCAACGACAGGGCCGATTACCTGAATTACTCTACCAGTGTTCAACAGTTTCCCCTCCTACTTTAGTGCCTCGGCGCCACCCACGATTTCGGTGATCTCGCGGGTGATGGTGGCTTGGCGGACCTTGTTGTAATTGAGAATGAGTTTTTGGATAAGTTCCTGGGCATTGTCGGTGGCCGAGCTCATGGCCGTCATCCGGGCCCCGAGCTCGCTCGCCGCTGCTTGCAGCAGGGCGCTGTAAATCACCGTCTCCAGGTACTTGGGCAGCAGCAGGTCCAAAACTTCTGCCGCCGACGGTTCAAAAATATATTCGGTCTGCGCCGCTTCACCGCCGTCCGGCGTATCGGTAAGCGGCAGCAATCTGACGGTTGTCGGTTTCTGGTTGATCGGTGAAAAGAACTGGGTGTAAACCAGGCGGATTTCGTCATATTTCCCGGAAATAAAGGCGCTAGAGAGTTCCTTGGCAATTTTCACCGCGTGGTCGTAGGTCGGCTTTTCCGAAAAGCCGATATATTCGCTGTCAATGGTGTAGCCGCGGCGCTTGAAATAATCGCGCGCCTTACGGCCGACAATAACCATCCCGATGTTGTCTTTGCCGCGAACCTGGGGCAGTACCTCGCGGATAAGGTTAGCCGAGTAGGCGCCGGCAAGACCTTTGTCGGCGCTCAGGATGAGATAGCCGATGCGGTTTACCTCGCGCACCGCCAGCAGCGGATGGCTGGCGTCGCGGGTACTGGCAGCAACACTAGCCAGCACTTCCCGGATTTTCTGGGTGTAAGGCTTGCTGGCGGCGGCCCGTTCCTGGGCCCGGCGCAGCCGGGCCGCAGCCACCATTTTCATGGCCTTGGTAATCTGCTGGATGTTTTTGACGCTCTTAATGCGGCGCCGGATATCCCTTGCGCTAGGCATTTGTCATCACCTCGCCGCGCCGGCGGCGCCTTCCTGGCTGATGGACACGAAGGTGTCTTTAAACTCCTTGATGGCCTTTTGCAGGGCCGCTTCGGTTTCGCTGTCAATGACTTTCTTCTCGCGGATCGTCTTGCCAATCTCCGCATAGTTGGCGCGCATGAACTTTAAGAAATCCTGCTCAAATTTCGTGACATCCGAGACGGCCACATCATCAAGGTACCCGTTGACGGCGGTGTAAATGACCATAACCTGCTCCTCAACCGGCATGGGCGCGTATTGGGGCTGCTTAAGAATTTCCAGCGTCCGCTGGCCACGGTCAATAAGTGCCTTGGTCGCTTTATCCAGGTCGGAGCCGAATTGCGCGAAGGCCGCCAGCTCGCGGTACTGGGCCATATCCAGGCGCAGACGGCCGGCAACCTGCTTCATCGCTTTAATTTGCGCCGCCCCACCGACACGGGATACGGAGATACCGGCGTTGATCGCCGGCCGGATACCCGAGTAAAACAGCTCGCTCTCGAGGAAAATCTGGCCGTCCGTAATCGAAATGACGTTAGTGGGAATGTAAGCCGACACGTCGCCGGCCAGCGTTTCGATAATCGGCAGGGCGGTGATGGAGCCGCCGCCAAGCGCGTCGGACAGTTTTGCGGCCCGTTCGAGCAGACGGGAGTGGAGATAGAACACGTCGCCGGGATAAGCTTCCCGTCCGGGCGGACGGCGGAGCAGCAGCGACATGGCCCGGTAGGCTTGGGCGTGTTTGGAAAGGTCGTCGTATACGCACAGCACATGGCCGCCCTTGTACATGAAGTATTCACCCATCGCGACGCCGGCATAGGGAGCCAGGTATTGCAGCGGGGCGCTGTCGGCGGCGGTAGCGGCAACGACAATGGTATAATCCATGGCGCCGGCTTCCTCCAGCGTCCGCACGACGCGGGCCACCGTCGACGCTTTTTGCCCAATGGCGACATAAATGCAAATAACGCCCTGGCCCTTTTGGTTGATGATGGTATCGACGGCGATGGCCGTCTTGCCGGTGCCGCGGTCGCCGATGATCAATTCCCGCTGGCCGCGGCCGATGGGGATCATGGCATCGATCGCTTTAATGCCGGTCTGCAGCGGTTCTTTTACCGACTGCCGGTCAGCGATGCCGGGCGCCCGATATTCGACGGGACGGTGCTCGGTAACATTAATAGGGCCTTTGCCGTCCAGCGGCTGGCCCAGCGGATTGACGACCCGGCCAATCAGGGCCTCGCCGACCGGCACTTCCATAATCCGGCCGGTGCGGCGCACCGTGTCGCCTTCTTTAATGAACGTTTCGCCACCAAGCAGCACGCCGCCGACGCTGTCTTCCTCCAGGTTGAGCACCATGCCGTATACCCCGTGGGGAAATTCCAGGAGTTCGCCGGCCATGGCCTTTTCGAGGCCGTGAATGCGGGCGATGCCGTCGCCCACCTCGATGACCGTGCCGACGTCATCGACATTGAGGTCCACCTGATAGCGCTCTATCTGCTGCTTAATGATAGCCGTTATTTCTTCTGGCCTCATCTTCATGCTAGTCTGTCACCCCAATCTTAGTCAGTTCAGTGCTAAGCAGCGCCGCCTTCAGCGAAGTGAGCTGACGCGCCACGCTGCCGTCGATCAGCTTGTCGCCAATTTTTACGACAACACCGCCGAGGATGGAGTCGTCCACAGCGGTTTTAAGGACCACATTGCGGCCGGTCACGGCGCTGAGTTTGGCCGCCAGCGCCTGCTTTTGCTCAGGGCTGAGGGGCCTGGCGGTCGTGACCTGGGCTTCAACGATATTACGGGCCTGATTGGCTAACTGGATAAATTCGTGGACAATGGCGCGCAAGGCCGTCTCCCGGCGCTTGTCAACAAGCAGCAGGAGAAAGTTGCGGACATATTCGGTCAGCTCGCTCGCAAAAACTTGGCGAATGATTTCCTTTTTCGCTTCCGCCGGCACGCGCGGGTGATAAAACAGGGTGGCCAGGTCGTCATGGCCGGAAATTGTGCTTTCTACCAGGGTGAGCTGTTTTTCCACCTCGTCCAGCATGCCTTTTTCCTGGGCCAGTTCAAAAATGGCCTGGGCGTATTTCAGCGCCAACTGGCTCTTTAGCATGGCATACCACCTATTTTTTGCCGGTCAAGCTTGTCGATAAAATCTTCCACCAGCTTGGCGTTGGCTTTTTCATCCAGGTTTTGGCCGATAATTTTGGTAGCGGCGGCCAGCGACAGAGACACCACTTCGTTTTTCATCTGCGCAAGGGCGCGCTCGCGCTCACGGGCAATCTCGGCCTGCGCTTCCTTGAGCAACCGGGCATGTTCGGCCCGGGCCTCTTCCAAAATTTGCTCTTTGGTCTGCTCCGCCAGTTTCATTGCTTTTTCGACAATGGCCTGCGCCTGAGTACGGGCCTCAGTGAGCTGCTGCTGGTACTCGCGGCGAAGCTCTTCCGCCGCCGCCCGTTCCCGGTCGGCCGCCGCAATGCTGTCGGCAATGCGGGCCTGCCGGTCGGCCAGAGCCTGCATAAGCGGTTTATAGGCCACCTTGGTCAGGATGGCCACCAGAATAAGAAAATTTATAATTTGCGCGATTAGTGTCGCGTTGAGTTCAACCAACGAGGGCCCCTCCTCTTTCCGGCGTGTAAGGGAGGCGACGGAAAAACTTTCCGTCGCCCGATCTACGCCCAATTACTTGATAAACGGATTGGCAAAGACCAGCACGATGGCGATAACGGCGGCAATAATGGGAATAGACTCGATCAAGCCCACGGAAATGAGCATGTTGACCAGAATCGTACCCTTGGCTTCCGGTTGTCGTGCCATGCCCTCGATTGCCTTGGCCGTTACCTGGCCGTCACCCATGGCCGCGCCAAAAGCGGCCAGACCGATGGCCAGCGCAGCGGCAATTACAGAGGCAGCAACAATGATGGCGTGTTCCACAATGAACTCCTCCTTCAGCTATTTAAAAAAATGTGTTTTTGCTTGATGTTATTGGTTAATGGTGGTCGTCTTTTAACGCATTGGAAATGTACGACATCGACAGGATGGTAAAGATAAACGCCTGGACAATGCCGACGAAAACGCTGAATGCCAACCAAGCCGTGGGGATGACATACGGTACTAAAATCCCCAGAATGATTATCAGAATTTCCCCGGCGAGGATATTGCCGAATAAACGGAAAGAAAGCGTTACAGGCTTGGACACCTCTTCGATGATGTTGATCGGCAAAAACAGCACGTTCGGCTCCAGAAAGTGCTTGAGATAATTGAAAAGTCCTTTGTTAGCAGCTCCGGCGACATGAACGACAGCGATGACCAACAGCGCCAACCCCAGGGTGGTGTTGAGGTCGTTAGTCGGCGACGTGAAACCGGGTACAAGCCCCAGCTCGTTCGCTACCAGTAAAAAGAGGAATAGCGTGATGAGCAGCGGCGCCAATTTCTTGCCTTTCGGTCCCATGGCGGCCTCAATTTGCTCTAAAAGGGCCAATATCACCATTTCCAGCGCGTTCTGCCAGCCGCTGGGCACCAGGCTTAAGCGCCGCGTGGCCAGAACGGCCAGGATGATGACAATGGCCATTGTCAGCCAGGTCATATACAGCGTATCCATATTGAACGCCAGACCGGCAAAATAAGCGACTTTGTGACCGCCAATTTCATGCCCTCCACCATGTCCCATACCTTCACCCCTTTCTTGCGTATTGTCGGTTGCTGCTAAGCATCTCTTTAGCTACCAGAACGGCGGCATTCAAAAAGATGACTATATGAAGGGAAAATAATCCCGTCACAGCCGCTAAGAAGTTGACGGTTGTCAGCTTGAGAGCCAGAACAAGCGCCAGGGAAATAAACACCAGGCGCACCAGCCAGCCTGACCGCATGTAAGCCACCGCTTTGGCCGCCGGCATTTCCGCGCTGCGGCGCACCCGGTAGCACAGCAGGCAAAAATAAATAGCGCTCACCACTGACCCGAAGGCCAAACCGCGGGCCCAATCGGCGCGTCCGGCCAACAGGGCGCAGCCGATGGCCGAAAGCGCCAGGGCGGCGATTTGCAGCAGCGTGCGTCTTGCTTCAATGGCGTATTCCCGCATAAAACCCTACTTTCCCACAATCCGTTTATATGTACTCCACAGGCCGGAAATCATGCCAAGGACGATGCCAGCCACAGTGGCCCACGGGTAGGTAGCGAGCCAGTTGTCCACCATCCGTCCCCCGAAAAGGCCTACCGCCACCGATACAGCCATGTGTAGGCCAATGGTTCCGGCCAGTCCCAAGGCGGAAAATAGCTGGCGCTTGTCGTCGTCCTCCATGTGCTTGCACCTCGTGCGATGGGATTACGCAAGATATTATGCCCTATATCCGGTAATTTAAGACAATCCCTTTTGTCCGCCAAACTATATGGCAGATTATTTTTATTCGTCACAATTTGAGTTAATCCTGCTTTTTTTCGATAAAATATAGCACTTTAAGGAAAGTAGGCCTAAGTTGCATTAAACCCCTGGCTGCCAACGGTCAGCCAGGGGTAGGTATATTTTTAATACCACAGTCCAATAAATTTCCAGTAAACCAGACCAATTGTTAAATAGATCACGGTATGCAGTGCGGTTACAAGCAAACCAATGCTCCACCACGACTTTTTATCGTTATAACCCTTGGCAAACAAAATGGGGCCAACGCCGTTGCCATAATGGGTAAGCGTGGAGGAAACAACCATAAGGAAAAGGACCAAAAACACCGCCGGATAACGGGGCACGTCAGTAGCGGCAATCACCGAGTAGGCCAGCGGGGCGAACGAAGCGACATAACCGACGAGCGAGGCAAATAAATAATGGACTACCAAGACTGCGGCAGCCGTCATTGTAACCATCAGTCAGGCCGCTTCCGGCAGTGATTGGACGACAAGGCCGACAATAGTGGCGATGAAAATACCGAACAGTTTCCACGCGGCCGGCTTTAAACCAACCGGGGCCGGCGTCAGGAAGAAAATGCCGGCCAGCGCAACAGGAATAAGCAGCCTTACTAAACGATTGTTAAGCATTTAATTCCTCCCCCCATGCAAAAACAAAACAAATACAGCTTTAATAGTCAAACTTATCCGTTGCCTATCCCACCACCTCTGCGAAAAAATTGGAAAATATCAAATTTACGCACACATTCCTTTTTAGTTTACGATTATTCAGGCCAATAATCAAGATAATTGCGATATATTCCCCGCCGAACCGCTGAACCCCCAAGCCCCACGCCATCTGTTCTCATCGCCAAAAGCAAAAGAACAAAAGCGCTAGCGCGCCTTTTTAACGAAACCGCAAAGGGCACTAAGGACGCAAAGGGTATAGCGGGCGCGAGGCATGGCGCGCCAAAAAAGAAAAAGACTTTACGCAACTTCGTGCTCTTCGTGCACTACCCTGAAAAGCGTAAAACCGCAAAGGCCGCGAAGAACGCAAAGGGCTACGCGCGCGACAGTTGTCGCGCGAGATTAGTTCATAAACTTACTTTTCATGCTTTGTGGTGCCAATTTATTGGCATGAATATCTTTGCGGTAGTAAAATAGCCGCCCGTAATACACGGGCAGCCTTAATTTCCTTGCTTACTTATCCTTGGTCAGCGCGGCCGCGGCCAACCCCGGCGCGGGGCAGTCAAACTGCCGGGGCGGGCTGCTGCGTAAGCCGTACCGCCACAAAATGGTCTCAACAATCCGCCCCGCCGCCTTGCCGTCGCCGTAGGGGTTGCAGGCGGTGGCCATACGATGATATTCGGCGCTATCGGTTAAGAGGCGTTCCGTCTCGGCGTATACCCGCTCGCGGTCGGTGCCGATCAACTTGACGGTGCCGGCGGCGATAGCCTCTGGCCGTTCGGTAGTGTCTCTCAGCACCAGGACCGGTTTGCCGAGCGACGGCGCCTCCTCCTGGATGCCGCCCGAATCGGTGAGAACCAGGTGCGAACGGGCAATGAGGTTGGCAAAGGGCTGATAATCCAGCGGGTCAATGAGGGTGACGCGGTCGACGCCGCCCAGCTCGGCGTTCACTACCTGCCGCACCAAGGGATTTTTATGGACCGGGAAGACAACTTCCACGTCGTCATAGCGGGCCACGATATCGCGCAGGGCCTGGTACACCTGCCGCATAGGCTCGCCCAGGTTTTCCCGGCGGTGAGTCGTAACCAAAATCACCCGCCGGCCGGCTTCGCCGATTTTGGCCAAGTCCGCATCGGTAAAGCGGTACGTTTTGGCCACCGTAGCCATCAGGGCGTCGATGACCGTGTTGCCGGTTACGAAAATCGCGTCGGCGTCCACGCCTTCGCGCAGCAGGTTGTTCCGCGCCGTGGCCGTCGGAGCAAAGTGAAGGTCGGTGAGCGCCCCCGTCAATTTGCGGTTCATTTCCTCCGGAAAGGGCGAATATTTATGGCAGGTCCTGAGGCCGGCCTCGACGTGGCCTACCGCCGTCTGATGGTAAAAGGCGGCCAGGGCACCGGCAAAAGTCGTGGTCGTATCGCCGTGAACCAAAACGATGTCCGGCTTTTCCCGCATCAGCACTTCATTGAGCCCCTGCATAGCCCGGCAGGTAATATCAAACAGCGTCTGCCCCTGGGACATAATATCCAGATCGTAGTGAGGCTGAATGCGGAAAAGATGCAGCACCTGGTCAAGCATCTCCCGGTGCTGGGCCGTAACGGCCACCACCGGCGTAATCAGCTCAGGATATTTACCAAGCTCGAGCACCACCGGTGCCATTTTGATGGCCTCGGGCCGGGTGCCAAAGACAGTCATGACTTTGATGGGCGACAATCTGCATCACACTCCAAACCGCTTTTTTATCGTTTCCATTATCCACTTTCCGCTTTCCCTTTTCCACAATCAAACAGGCGGGCCCCAGGCCCGCCCATTTTGTTCCACTAATGGCTTTTTACCGAGTCTACGTCTTTTAAGACGCCGATTTTCTTTGCACCAAAGAACGCCACCGCCAGCAGCACCACAATGATGAGCATGCCTATGACCTTGTTCACTTCCGTAAGCGCGATGGCGCTTAGTCCCAGGCAGCCGCTGATCACATACATCAAGAGCACCGCCTGCCGCTGGGTTAAGCCCATGGCCAGAAGTCGATGGTGCAAGTGCCCTTTGTCCGGCTTAAAGATTGGTTGTCCGCTGGAATAACGGCGAATAATGGCGAAAGCGGTGTCCATAATCGGCAGTCCCAGCGCGACAATGGGCACAACCAGCGCAATGGTGGCCGCGCTCTTCACCGTGCCGAGAATCGACACGGCCGCCAGCATATAGCCGAGAAACATGCTGCCCGTATCGCCCATGAAAATTTTCGCCGGGTTAAAGTTATGATGGAGAAAGCCGAGCGCACTGCCGGCCAGGGCGGCGGTCAAAATCGCTACCGTCCAGAAATTCTGCTGCAGGGCTACAAGCAGGATGGTGATGGAGGCAATGGTCGAAACGCCTGCCGCCAACCCATCTAACCCGTCAATCAGGTTTACGGTATTAGTCAGCCCGACCACCCATAAAATGGTAAGCGGGATGGAGAAATAATCGAGATAAATCATGTCGCCGAAGGGGTTGGTCAACCATTCGATGCGCACGTTGAACAAAAGCAGCACCATCGCGGCCACAATCTGCCCCAGCAGTTTCACCCGCGCCGGCAATTGCTTAAGGTCATCGATAATCCCGACAACCAAAATCACCGTACCGCCCATCAAGAGGCCCATGATTTCCCGGTTAATATGCATGCTGGCCAGCACCGCCAGGACAAACCCGAGATAAATGGCCAGTCCGCCCATACGCGGAATGGGATGGGTATGCACCTTACGGGCATCGGGCGCGTCGAGCGCTCCCGCCTTTATTGCCAGTTCTTTTACATGCGGCGTCACAAAATAAGCTACAACCAAGGCTACGGTAAAGGCCACAACGTATGTCTGCACTGCGAACACCCCGTTTCTAGTAAGGCCACTTTCTTAAGTGCCACTTAATGACGGCGAAATTCCAACAAACAGGAATATTGTACTCCGCGCCGGCTAACTGTGTCAAACGGCGGTTAACCGCCAAATATCTCTTAAAAATTATTATTTTCATAACCAATAACTATATACATCAAAAAAGACAGCATGGCACGTTCATCCGCCGCTAAGCGCCGCAGCTTAAATCATCCGTTGCCATTGTACCACAATTAGCACCGCTTGTCACCTGGGCCGGCGCGGCGAGATTGCGTCAAGACTTGGCTAAGCACAAAAATAACTCGCCGCTTTAAAGCAGCGAGTTATTTTTGTGCTACTCCGATAAATTCTCATATTTGCAAGCTTTTACCATATGCCCTGTCAGTTCCGGCTGGATATGGTCGCGCACTGTCTGTACGGCGGCAAGGTACTTGTCGAGGTCAATGCCGGTATCAACCCCCATGGCGTGGAGCATATTTACCATGTCTTCGGTAGCTGTATTGCCGGCAGCGCCGGGCGCGAAAGGACAGCCGCCCAGACCGCCGACCGATGTTTCGAACATGGTCACGCCGGCCGCCAATCCGGCCAGCGTATTGGCCAGGCCCATACCGCGGGTGTCATGGAGATGCAGACCCAGTGGTACGTCCGGAAAAGCGGCCCGCACGGCCCGCACCAAATTATACACCTGTTTTGGGTTGGCCACCCCGATGGTGTCGCAGAGTACAACTGTGGCCACCCCCCGCTGCAGACCTGCCTCGATAAGACTGAGCACCAAGTTTTCGTTTACCCGGCCCTGAAAAGGGCAACCGAAGGCGGTAGCCACATCGAGCCGCACCTTCAGGTCCGGAAGTTCGGCTGTGATACTGGCCAGTTCGGCCAGCGACTGCTCGCGGGTACGGTTGATGTTTGCCAGGTTATGCTGTTCACTGGCCGAGGTAACGTAAGCGACTTCACGGATACCGCAACGGTAGGCGTTCTTGGCCCCCACCAGGTTGGGTACCAAGGCCAGGGGGACAAAATCAGTACCTTGATGCTTGGCGCAGACCGCTTCGGCAATTTCAGCGGCGTCAGCCATCTGAGGGATGGCCTTGGGGTGAACGAAAGACGTGACTTCCATCTTACGCACCCCGGCAGCAATCAGCTGCTCAATCACTTGCAGTTTCATTGCTGTAGGAATAAAGGTCTTGATATTTTGAAAGCCGTCGCGGGGGCCGACTTCCACTACCTCGACGCGGGCAGGAAATTCCATCATGCTTATCACCAGCTTATATAATTTCTTGTTCTTTTAAGGCTGCGATCTCGTCGGCGCTTAAGCCAAGCAGGTCGCGGTACACTTCATCGTTGTGCTGTCCGAGGAGCGGCGCCGGCGTCCTAACGCAGGGCTTGGTGTCGGACATTTTAATGTGCGTGCCAGCAATCTTCATGCGGCCGGCTTTGGGGTGATCGATTTCGATAAACATTTCACGGGCACCGGCGATATGCGGATCATTTACCACCTTGTCAATAGTGTTGATAGGCGCCGCCGGTACCCCGGCCGCGAGCAGCGCGTCGACGAGTTCGTCCACCGTTTTGGTCATCGTCCAGGCCTCAACCAGCTTTTTCACTTCTTCATGGTTTTGTACACGCTTGTAATTCTTGTCAAATTCAGGCCGGAAGGCTAAGTCAGGATCACCCATGAGTTCACATACCTTTTGCCATAATTTGTCATTGGCAGCGCCAATAACCAAGCTGCCGTCCTTAGCCCGGAAGGAATCATAGGGATAGGTGGACTCGTAGCGGTTGCCAATGCGCTGAGGAATACGTCCTTCCACCAAGTAAATCTGGTTAATGATTTCCAGGCTGGCGACGGCCGAATCGACCAAGGCCACATCCACTTTCTGACCAATTCCGGTTACATCGCGATAGCGCAAAGCAGCTAAAATGCCAATTGTGACCGACAGGCCGGCAAGCACGTCGGCCATGGCCGTGCCGGTGCGGGTAGGTTCCCCGCCCGGCCAGCCGGTGGTGCTCATCAGGCCGCTCATAGCCTGACCGATGATATCATAGCCTGGGCGGTCTTTATATGGTCCGTAGTGGCCAAAGCCGGACACGCAGCCATAAATGAGCCGGGGATTGACTTTTTTCAGGTCTTCATAGCCAAGACCCAGTTTTTCCATCGTACCCGGCCGGTAGTTTTCAACGACAATGTCGGCCTTTTTCACCATTTCCAGGAATATTTCCTTGCCCCGGCCTTTGAGATTAAGGGTAATACCTTTTTTGTTTCGGTTGAGATTCATGTAATACGAGCTTTCGCCATTGACAAAGGGCCCGAACTGGCGACTGTCGTCCCCTTTTTTCGGCACCTCAATCTTAATTACTTCTGCCCCCATGTCAGCTAACATCATGGTGCAGAAGGGTCCGGCCAGGACCCGGGTCAGATCGAGAACCCGTACTCCGTGAAGCGCTCCTTGGTATTCCATGACTAATCCTCCTAAATCGTCTTTTTCAGGTATGGCACCAAGCCGCCTTCATTAATTAGTTCCAGAATATGGGCGGGAATTCTGGTGCCTTGGTAAGTCTCTTGCCGCGTAATATTGCGGATAATACCGGTCTCCAGGTCGATCTCGATGGTATCACCGTTTTGGATTTTATCGGCGTCAGAACACTCAATGACCGGAATGCCCAGGTTGATGGCATTACGATAGAAAATGCGGGCAAAAAATTTCGCGACAATAGCGCCAACCCCCAGGTACTTAAGCGTTAGCGGCGACGTCTCGCGACTCGAGCCAGAACCGAAGTTGGCCCCGGCCACCAGAATGTCACCTTTTTGCACTTTGGCGGCAAAATCGGGATCGATGGCACTCATAGCATATTTTGCCGCCTCGGCAATACTGAGTTCCATGTACTGGGGCGGCGAAATGATATCGGTGTTGATGTTGTCACCGTATTTATGCACTTTTCCGCGTACTATCGCGCTCATAAGCTCCCTCCCTAGAAAAATTCGCGCGGGTCGGTAATGACGCCGGTAATAGCGCTAGCGGCAACCACCATTGGTGATGCCAGGTAAATGCCAGCGTTTTTACTGCCCATACGGCCGATAAAATTACGGTTAGTCGACGAAATACAATACTCGCCATCGGCCAGCAAGCCCGAGTGCAGACCTACGCACACGCCGCAGGTCGGTGCCATCACGATCGCCCCCGCCTCAGCCAGTATGGACAGAATACCGTCAGCGGCAGCGCGCCGCCAGGTTTCATGCGATGCCGGCGATACGAGCAGCCGCACACCGTTGGCTACTTTACGCCCTTTAAGGACGCGGGCCGCCGCTGCCAGGTCGTTATACCGTCCGCCGGTGCAGGAACCGATATAAGCCTGATGAATGACCTGCCCTTTTACATTACCGAGTTCTGTGACGTTATCCACTTCATGTGGGCAGGCGACAACCGGCTCAAGTTCGCTGGCATCAAAGCGGTAGGTTGCGCAGAAAACAGCATCGGAGTCGCTGGCAAATAACGTGTAGCCTTCGGTAATGCCGCGGGCCTTAAGATATTCCACCACCTTGGCGTCAGGCGCCATCAGGCCTGCTTTGGCGCCCATTTCAACAGCCATGTTGGTGATGGCCATCCGTTCATCCAGGCAGAGGTTGGTAATGGCGTCACCTACATATTCCACCGCTTTGTAAGTAGCGCCGGCGTGACCGATCGTCCCGATGGTTTTAAGCGACATGTCTTTGGCCATGACACCGTCGGGAAGCCGGCCGGTCCACTCCACTTTGATCGTCTCCGGCACGCGCAACCACGTTTTGCCGGTCAATAGAATACCCAGCATCTCGGTAGAACCAACGCCGCTAGCAAAGGCGCCCAGCGCTCCGCCCATGCAGGTATGGGAATCGGTGCCCAGCACCACTGTCCCCGGCAGAACATGACCATGCTCTACCATGACCTGGTGACAGGGACCGATGAATTCATAGTAATTGCCCACACCGTGGTCTTTTGCCCAGTCACGGGTAAATTTGACGATCTCGGCCTGCTTGATGGTTGCCGGCGGCGTATAGTGGTCAGAAATAATTACCACTTTATCTTTGTCCCACACTTCATCTTTAATCTCTTTCATCTTTTCGGCGATTTCCACCCGCGGACCAAGAATGTCGTCCATCATCGCCTTATCCACATTGACCCATAGAATATCGCCGGCCGTGGCAGCGGGCACACCCGCCGCCTTAGCCAGTATTTTTTCAGACATTGTCTTACCCATCGCAATCCTCCCTTAACAATATGCTAGGTTATAGGCCCCAGATACGGTACAAACCCGATGCCGCTACCAACGTCATGAAAATTACGCCCGTTACAGCCACCAGGAACATTTGGATAAAGAGTTTGTTTTGGTCGGCAGCGGAAATGTGCGCATTGGCCGCATACGAAGCGAGGGCAAGAGCGCCGCCGGTGGAAGCAGGACTGATACCGGCCGTATGGGCCGTCATGGTGATGGCGGAAACGAGGTCCAGCGGCGAAACATTGCCGCCTAGCGACGTAATGAGGGCCGAAACAGTCGGAATCAGTGTCGGCATAACCACGCCGGATGTGCTGGAGAACCAGGACATGATACCGGCTGTCAGGCCGATGATCGGCGAAGCGGTTGCCGGTGTCATGAAGGTGGCTAAAAAGCGAGCCAACATATCGATGCCTTTCAGTTTTATGGCAATATTCATCAAGACGCCAACACCGCAGACCAGAATAAGAGTCCCCCATGGTATGCCGGCAATGGACTTGCGCTCATCGGCGACGTTTAGCCATAACAGCACGACGCCGGTAACAAAAGCAACCAGGCCAACATTATATTTAGTCAGCAGTACGACTACTACCATGGTTACGATACCGGCCATGGTGATGAGCTGGTCGCGGTTAAAGGCCGGAAGATCTGACTGCTTTAGCACTTTATCGGACTTAATCTTGTAGCCGCCAAGAACAAAATACAAGAAAGCGGCAAACAGCGTTTCACCAATAAGAGAATTGTAAAAGTACGGCAAGTCAATACCGGTTATTCCCTGTTTTGCGGCCAAAGTAATGCCAATAATACCCGTGGGGGCAATAGGTGAGATACCGCCGGCGGCAGCCCCGAGAATGCCAATTGGCGCCAGTAGCAAAGGCGAAATGCCCAGTTCAGCAGCCAGAGCCATACCGATGGGAGCAATCAATGCCATAACAGGAATAGTGCCTGGACCAATAGCAGCGAGAAAGGTGGTAAGTAAATAAATAGCAATCGGAATCAGACGGGTCTGACGACCGGCCACGGCTACTACTTTGCGGGCAAACAGTTCAAGCGTGCCGTTTGTCTGAGCGATACTGAACAAGAAAGTCACTCCCAGGAGCATCATGAATAACTGCGTACTCCAGCCGTTAATGATATCTGCTTCCTTAAACCCCGCCATCTTGCCAATAACAAAGGCAAAGGCAATGGCAATAAGACCGGTATTAAGCTTACGGAAAAAACCGATGGCAATGGCTAATACCAAAGCAATCAAGGACAATAATCCTAAGTCCACAACTTCCCCTCCATTTCTGAAACGTAATATTGGCACTAAATCGTCTGGTGCGTCAGCTTAAGTCCCCCCTCTTCTCACCTCCGCCGTTTAATTATGCAAAAAGCGTGCCATCGCCGAAAAAAGCGAATTTAGGCACGCCAGAACAAGTCCTTTTTTATTTTTGAAAATAAAAAAACGGTGGATTACAAAAATCCCCCGCATCAGTAAGGCAGTTTAAATCTTTTTTCAAATTAAATATCACTTTTTCATTTTTGGAAACTCCGTACCGCCCTGTTTGCGCCACAAAGTAGTACGGCCGATCCCTAATCGTTTAGCTACCTGCTCGTAGTCCTTACCCGATTTTTCCAGTAAGGTCTCAATGATTTTCTTCTCCACCTGGCTGACTGCTTCCTTAAGACTGCCGGACAAATTGACGCGGACCGTTATACTATCATCCTCGGTAAGCGGGGTATTGCTGACCTTTTGCAGCATGGCGCGCCAAGCGGGCGCGGGGAAATGAGCCGCCAGCACGGCCAGCCGCTCCATGAAATTGCTCAATTCCCGGATATTGCCCCGCCAGTTGTAGGCCCTCAACAACGGGGCCAGTTCCTGCGCCGCTTGTTCGTAATCCACGCCGGACCCCAGCTGTTTTTGCAGAAAGTACATGGCCAGGGGAAGGATATCTTCCGGGCGCTCCCGCAGCGGCGGTAAACTGATTTTTAGTACGTTGAGGCGATAATATAAGTCTTCGCGGAACTCTCCCTGCTCTACCCGCCGCTTGAGGTCTTTGTTGGTAGCGCTGATAATACGAATGTCGATGGGAATAATTTTATCGCCGCCAACACGCATGATTTCTTTTTCCTGGAGCACTCGCAGCAGTCTGGCCTGCAGCGACGGAGCAATTTCGCCGATTTCGTCGAGAAAAATTGTACCGCCGTGGGCCAATTCAAACAGCCCCGGCTTGCCTTCTTTCCGCGCACCGGTAAAAGCGCCCCCCTCATAGCCAAAGAGTTCGCTTTCCAGGAGATGTTCGGGAATGGCGGCGCAGTTTACGGCCACAAAAGGGCCGCTGGCTCGCCGGCTAGCATTATGAATGCTTTGGGCGAAAACTTCTTTGCCCGTACCGGATTCACCCTGAATGAGGACGGCTGAATCAGTACCCGCATAGAGTCTGGCCAGTTCGATCAGTTCCTGCATTGCCTCATTGGCAGTAACAATATCCTCGAATTTATGTCTGGCCACAAATCCTTTGGCGTGTATCTTTTCCCGGATTTTTTGTTCCAGGTGCTGGATTTTTGTTACATCTTCAAAGGTGCTGACAACGCCGATTGGCCGGCCGTCTAACCAAATGGGAACCCGATTGGTGGCAATGATGCCGCCGTTAATCTCCTGCAGCACACCCAGTTCCGGTTTGCCGCTTTCGAGGACTTTATGCATTCTGGTGTTAGGAATAACCTCCTGAACCGGCTTACCGATGGCCGCACCAGCATTCATCCGAAAGATGCGGGCGGCAGCCGGGTTAAATATGGTGATGCGGTTGGTTTCATCGGTTACGATGATCCCTTCAGTAATTGAATCGAGCACTGCCTGAAACCGCGCGGTTCGTCCCCGTTCGAGGCGACGCACTTCGGCAACATGCACGGCCTCACAAACCGAACGGTAAACGGCTTCCTCGCCGCAGCGAATGAGCACGCTTTTCAGGCCATGTTTAGCCGCTAGCTCCACCGTAACAATGCCGCCTACCGCCACCGGTATCCCTCGCGCCTTGGCGTCTTTAATCCCTTCCTCCATTTCCGCTTCTGACAAAAAAGTATATTCGTGAATTTTGACGCCAAGCATAGCCTCCATATCGCTAACGCCATAAAGACGGCTGCCGTAATTGAACAGGGCCAGTTCCCGGCCGCCTAGTTCCTTGGCCTGGAAAACCGACCGCACCACATCAAAGGGGGTAATAGGAATGGCTACAACCGGAATATCAACTGCTTCGCGAATATATTCGGCCGTTCCGCCACGGCTTAATACCACATCCACTTGTGGTGCAAGTTCCCGAGCTACAGCCGCGGCCCGGTCAAGAGCGGCAATCGCCACATGGGCCGGAAGGCCTTCCTGCTCGGTAATGCGGATAAAAATTTCAGCCATATCTTCATAGGTGGAAATCAGCGCCAGCGTAACCGCTTGCCGTCCATTGCCCGGCTGTTTTGCTTTTTCCATGGGCACCATCCTCCCACCCCTATTATAGCTAAATTTCCGGGGTACGGTTATTAAATACAGCACAGTCTATAGCCATTTTATCCCTTCCTTGACGGTAGTATTTGCAGTGGCAATAATAAAACCGCAGGGAAATTTCACAAATTAAGCGCCCTAATCGTTTTCTTATCGGCAACGCCGGTAGGCTCGAGCCCGTTTTCCTGCTGATAATTTCTGAGCGCTTCTTCCGTCGCCTTCCCAAATCTTCCGTCGGCCCGACCACCGAAAAAGCCTAACTGCTGTAGTCTAAGCTGCAATGATACAACGTCGGGGCCTACCGAATGGAGTTTAAGTTCACGCAACACGCGCGTCCGATTTCCGATAATCTTCACGGGCGTGTTAACCGGAACCCACTCATACAACTCCTCTATATCGGCGTTTCTTAGCCGTATACAGCCTTTACTGGCAAATTGCCCGATAGACCAAGGACGATTTGTGCCATGTATTCCATAAGACCCCCAGGGAACATCTAAGCTAAGCCAGCGTGTCCCGAGGATTTCTTTAGGGCTGTAAAATTTATCTTTTATAATCCATTCACCGACGGGTGAAGGCGACTCGCGCTTACCTACCGCAATGCGGTACTTTTTATATAATTGCCCGTCGCTATATAACTCCAACAAGCGGGAATTGAGTTTTATGGTAATACTTATCTCGCCGGAGGGCGGCGGTTTGGCCGCTTGTTTTTCCGCTAAACTTAAGTCCAGTTCGTCATATACTTCGTAGGAAACAAGCAATAAGCCCAGGAGTAAAACAAAGACAAGGCCAAAAAAAAATTTCTTCTCCCTGCCCGCCAAGGACTTTTTCACGGCTAATCCTCCTCAACTAAACCAAAATACACCTTTTTGCTTCACGTATATGCGGCAAGGGATAATTTCAATCCTCCTGCTTTTTATTGGCATTTTTTTACATTAAAAAGCAGGTTTATTTGGTGTACCCTTTTTTCAGCAAAATCGCAAAAGTTGTTAACATTTTTTCCATTTTTTCATTTTCAGCCCATTGACATATTACCGCTAGGCTCTTTATGCGTTTGGGAAATGGCTGCTAAGTAAATGTGAGCCGCAGCTACAAGTCGCTAAAGAAAAAAAACAAACCTGGGCAGCTACCCAGGTTAGTAATGGCATTGCCGAATGCCTGCGGCGCAACAGGCGCGCAAACACTAAATTGTCGCCCCGCCGTCAATCGTAATGACGCTTCCATTCATGAAAGCGGCCTCGTCGCAGCAGGCAAACAGTATGGCATGGGCTATTTCTTCCGCCTTGCCCAAACGCCCCATTGGCTGTCTGGCAATAAAGGCCGCTCTGGTCGCCGCCGGATCGGGACTGGCCTGCATCCGCTCTTCCAGGGAAGGCGTATCGGTTGTTCCGGGGCAGACGACATTAACCCTGATATTGTCCTTGATGTAATCGGCCGCCATGGCCTTGGAAAGCGCCACCACCGCGCCCTTGGAGGCCGAGTAGGCGCTGCGGTCAGGTATGCCCTTTAGGGCCGCGACGGAAGCGACATTTACGATAACGCCGCCCCCCTGTTTTTTCATCTGTTGTACGATGCCCGGCGGAATCATTGTCACGATCAGGGAGTTGAAGCCGATAACGCCTGCGGCGAAGCCCCTGGAGTAGCCCCGCTCGAGCATGCCCGGTCCCAGCACGCGGCTTTGCATCGTGGCGTCGGCGATGGCCGAGCCGGTGATACCGCCCATCATGGCGGCAAGTACCGTGTTTACCTGAGCCACCCCGGCGCGCATATGCCCTGCCAGTACTGACGACAGCTTCATCAACCGGTACGTTATGCCCGATTCATTGAGCAAGTTGCCGGCAAACATGAAGAGCGGAATGGCCAGCAGGACAAAGCTTTGGGTTTGCGTAAGAACGAGCTGTACCGGAATGGTGAGCGGCAACGTTGGCTGCTGCAGAAAAAAAATCATCCCGGAAATCCCAATCGCAAAGGCGACCGGCATGCCCATCAGCATTAATATAAAAAACGTGATAAATATAAAGTATGTCGCCTCTCTCCCCTCCCCATGCCAAAATTCATGGCTGCGGCATGCTATGCCATCCGGCCGTCCCTGCCTGACTTGTGCTAATGCTTTAGCATCTCAATAAGGTTTTTGGTCGAGTAGATGGCCATCTTTTCGACGGCCTCGGCGGTAAAGGCGCCGGCGTGCGGCGTTAAAATAAAATTGGTTAGTGTCAGCAGCTTCTCACCGGGAAGCGGCGGCTCTTTCGAGAACACATCCTGGGCGGCAACGGCAATGGTTTTTTCTTTTAAGGCCGTATACAGGCTGTCTTCGTCAACCAATTCCCCTCGGGACGTATTGATGAGAATGGCGGATTTTTTCATGGCCTGAATAGTTCGGGAATTTATCAAATGCCTTGTTTCATTGGTAAGCGGCAAATGCAAAGATACAATATCGGATGTCGACAATAGCTCATTTAGGGAAGCACACCGCTTAACCGCGTATTTTTCGAGAAATTCTTCGTCGCCGAAGTACGGATCATAGACCTGGACATCCATTAACAGGCCTTTGGCGCGTTTGGCCACTTCCTTACCGATATGGCCGCAACCGATGAGTCCCAGCGTTTTGCCCGTGAGTTCAATTCCTAATACTCTGTCCCAACCGCCTAGTTTTACCGTCGCGCTCATCACCGCAACCCTGCGCGCCGCCTCGAACATTAGCGCAATCGCCAGTTCGGCTACAGATACACTATTGGACCCTGCGGCGTTTTTAACCTTAATCCCCAGTTTCTCGGCGGCGGTCAGATCAATATTGTCCATGCCCACGCCGTACTTAGACACTGCTCTGAGTTTCCGGCAGCTTTTCAGCACTTTTGCAGTTAGTGGATCAATGCCCACGATAATACCAACTACGTCATCCTTGGCCAGCTTTATAATCTCATCCTCGGTAAGCGTCCTGCCGGTGGTGTTTTCAATGATCTCATAACCGGCACCGGTTAAGAGGGGATAGGTTTTTTCCCTGTAGTTCCCAAAGGATTTAGGAGTAATCAGAATTTTCAAGACTATTTCACCCTTACGTTTTATTGCTGCATACTGTAGTATTTTAAATACTTTTCAAACCTTTTTGCATAAACCGCCTGTTTCGCGGCATCAGGCGCAAAACATGTTTTTAACAGGGGTTTTATATCCTTTACCGAAGCTATCTCGCCGGCTGCTTTTAAGCCCATATAGGCCGCGCCAAAGAGCGAGGCATGGAGTAAACCGTCGACATAAACCGGCAGGCCAAATATCGAAGCAGCCAGCGACAACCAAAACGGTGATTTTTCAATCCCACCGGAAATGCTTATAAACTTTGGCGGACGACCTACTATCGGCACCGTTAGCTCATAGCATTGCTTGAGATTGAACAACACGCCTTCCAGCACGGCATAGTAAAGATCATAAACATCGCTATCGAGTCTTAATTCGAACATTGCGGCGCTTTTTTTATCATCCCAGCCTGGGCAGCGTTCTCCCGCCAGAAAGGGAAGAAAAATGGGAGCGTCTTTTTTGGTCAGGGCGCCGCGGGCGCCTTCGTCCAACTCTTGCAAGGTTATTCCGCCGTTTAAGCCAAGAATTCTTTTGCCGATCCAGTCTACACAGTTACCGGCGCCGGCGGTGGCACTGCCAACTATCCATTTATTCTCAACCCCTACATAGCACCACGTGGACGGATACTCCGCCAGGATGGGCCTATCCACGGTCAGGCGCAGCGCCGCGCTGGTTCCCACCGAAAGGGTCATGATATTATCGCTGAAGGCCCCGGCCGCGATCTGGTTCATGCACCCGTCCGCACCGGTTATCAGTACCGGCGTACCCTCCTTGAGCCCTAAAAAGTTCGCCGCTTCCCTGGCCAGCGGCGCCAGATACTCCGAATCCACCAGCCTGGGCAACATTTTGTCTTCGACCCCGGCAATGTTTAATGCTTCTTCGTCCCAGTTTAAGGTGTATAGGTTCAAAAAGCCGCCGCCGGAAGCAGTACTTTTCGCAACGGCAAACTCGCCGGTAAGGCTTAAAAAGAGGTACTCCGGCATCGTCGCGATAAATGCAGCCTTGCCGGCATTGCCGGTTTCCTTTTCATGCACATATTTCCACAAGGTATATGTAGTGTGAATCGGGCAGCCGGTACGCTTATACAACGAAAGGAAAAGCTTGCGGTCTTTACGGTACTTCTCGGTGGTTGGCGCCGCTTTGGTATCGGCCCAGGTAGATAAGGGCGCGATCGGCCTTTTATCTTTATCAAGCATTACCAGACTGTGGCTCCAAATGCTGCAGGTAGCCACCATATCGACCGTGTCGGTACCGGTCTTTTCCAATAGCTGTTTACCCGCCAGCAGCGTTTCCATCACTACTTTGTCCGCATCAAGCGTAACGGTGTTGCCGGCATCGGCTGAATAATTTCGGGGCAATATTCCGACTACGCCTTCCCCGCTCTTGTACAACATAGCCTTGGCCGCGGCGGTTGATGCCTCTAATACAAGGATCAGCATCCTCCGTTTCCCTCCCTTTTCCATCCCCCAGGCAGCCAACCGTCGCTTAATCTTTGGGCAAGTTGCGGTAAATCTTATTTTTGGCATTTATGATGTGGGTCTCGACGCATTTGCGCACCTGGTCCTCGTCCTGGGCCACAAGGGCGTGGAAAATGGCCTCGTGTTCCTTGACACCGGCAATTGTTTCTTCTTTGCTCTGCCGGCCATAGATATAATAGGCGTAATAATGAGTGCCTAAATTGCTGTAGATCCGCATAAGTCTTTTGTTGCCTGAACAGTTGACAAACAGCTGATGGAACTCCTGATCCAGATAATAATTTTGAAAGTAGTCGTTAAGGTCAACAGCATGTTCAATAATGCGCATATGCTCGTTCAGGTTATTAATAAACTTTTCTTTGATTGTTGCATCATGTTTAAAGGTGTGCATTATTTGTTTTACGTAATAGGTTTCGATCATTAGCCTTATGTCTAGCAGTTCGGCGATATCATCCCAGTTAATATCCCTTACTTTGATGCCTTTGCGCGGAATGCTTTCCACCAGGCCCTCGGTTATCATTCTGTTCAGCGCCTGTTTAATGGGCGTTTCGCTTATGCCGTACCGCTCATGCAACTCTCTTATGACAATTTTTTGTCCAGGAAGAAGCACTCTCTCCGTAATGTCTTTTTTTAAGGCTTTGTAAGCCACATCGACCAGGGTTTGGGTCGGGTAGTGCATCGTATTCAAGCCGTTCATCCTCCTAAAGCTAAATCATTAATCGGGATTTACTAAAAGCAGGGCGCCCGGTCATATGCAAGAACTGAAAACGCGCTTACTAAGGCATATGTGATTGAAGGTAAAATAGGCAAACATTTTTAGATTTTAGATTTTGGATTTTAGATTTTAGATTAAAAATTCGAAATATTTCTTCGCCATATGTAATAAAATTCCTGCCGTTCACAAAAATTTTTTTCTTCCCCTGTGGCGATGGATTGCACGTTTCATCACGCGCGTGAACAAATAAAAAAGGCATGGCCAATGCCATACCTTCCCTCTCCGCAAAACAAGCACAACAGTCATTATTGCGTAGCGCACCGACCACCAAGGAAATGCCGCTTCGCTTTTTCCGCCTGTTACCACAGGCCGAGGACTTTCCACCAGATAGCGCCAATGCCCACCCAGATGACCATGTTGATCACCGAGATAATGAAGCCCAGCTTCCACCAGGTACCCTGGTCGATGTAGCCGGCGCCGAAATAAATGGGCGCGGGGCCGGCGGCATAATGGGTTAGCGACATGCAGAGGTTGGACATGAAGGCTAGCGCCAGCGCCACCAGGTAGGCCGGCGCGCCGGCGGCGACGGCGACCGAGGCGAAAGCGGCGTACATGGCCGTGATGTGGGCCACCAGGCTGGCAAAGCCGTAATGAGCGTACATGTAGACAACCAGCAGGACAAAGAAGGCCTGAATCCAGGGGATACCGGCGATGCCGGCGCTGACCGTCTTGGCGAACCAGGGAATAAAGCCTAATTTAGAGAGGTAGTCGGCCAAACCGATAAGGCTGCCCATCCACACCATGGTGTCCCAGGCGCCTTTTTCGTCAAGAATGTCTTTCCACTCGAGCACCTTAGTAATCATCATCACCGCTACGCCCAGCATGGCCACAACGGTAGCGTCCAGTTTGGTGTACTGGGAAGTGCTCCAGAGCACCAGCGCGCCGACAAAGACCAGGGCGACGATTTTCTCTCCCCAGGACATGGGGCCCATTTTCGCCAGTTCCTCGGCGGCCAACGTCTTGGCCTCCGGCGTTTTGGTGATTTCCGGCGGGTAGAACTTATACAAAAAGTACGGCACGACCAGCAGGGAGATAAGGCCCGGGACCGCCGCCGCCAGCGCCCAGAGGCCCCAGCTGATCTGGATGTTAAGCGTTTTGGCCGCCAGGAGGGCGATAAGCGGGTTGCCGGCCATCGCAGTCATAAACATGGCCGAGGTAATGGTATTGGCCTGATACTCGGTCTGCATCAGGAAGGCGCCGACTTTGCGGGCGGTAGGGCCAGGCTCGGACCCGAACGCCGTCGACAGACTCTTAACAATGGGGAACAGGATGCCGCCGGCGCGAGCCGTGTTGGACGGGGTGGCCGGGCTGATAATGAGGTCGCTGAGGGCCAGCGTGTAGCCCAGTTTCAGCGTGCTGTCGCCGATGGCCCGGATGAGCATGTAGGCGATGCGTCGGCCCAGGCCGGTCTTAATAAAACCCTTGGCAAACAGAAAAGCGGCGACAATCAGCCAGATGGTGGTATTGCTGAAGCCGGACAGCGCTTCGGCCGGTTTGAGCACGCCCGCCAGGGCGGTAAAAGTAATACTGATAAAAGCAACAGAGCCAATGGGCAGGGGCTGCAGGATGAAGCCCAAAATGGTCGCCACGAAGACGGCCAGCAGATGCCAGGCCTGTGGTTTGAGGCCGGCCGGGACGGGCCACAGCCAAAGGGCGGCGCCGACAGCAAGAACAATAAGTCCGCGAGTAAGATTGTTCACGAATACTACCTCCTTGCAAATTATGTATAGTGCCATATTTTTACTATAGCAAACTCGCCGGCAAAAAGACAGTCCTTTTGAAATGTTTAGCTAACTATCTTTGGTAGAAAATAACAGGCGGGGATATGCCCCCGCCTATCGTTGTCTATTACGCCTGACCGTATTTGCTTTTAATCAGCGGTTTGATGCCGCCGCTGGCCAGGATGTTCATAATATAGTCGGACAGCGGCTGCGCCTTGGCGGTGGCGCCGGTCGTCTCGTTTACTACCTCGCCGGTCTCAATGTTTACCGCCAGGACGTCGCCTCTTTTCACCATCGCGCTGATATTCGGGCACACCAGGAGAGGAATACCCAGGTTGATGGCGTTGCGGTAGAAAATGCGGCCAAAGGAGTCGGCCAGGATACAGCCTACCCCCGCGGCTTTCAGCGTCACTACGGCATGTTCGCGGCTGGAGCCGCAACCGAAGTTGGTCGCGGCCACAATGATGTCCCCGGGCCGAAACTCTTTCACAAAATTGGGATCGGCCCCTTCCATGGCGTGTTTGCCCACGTCTTCCGGGTCGGTCAGGTCCAGGTAGCGGCCGGGATAAATCTGGTCGGTATCAATGTTGGCGCCATAAACAAAGGCTCTTCCTCTGATCGTTTTCTCCATTGTCAGCACCCCTTAGTCCAAGTATTTAGCCGGATCGACGATTTTGCCCTCCAGGGCGGCGGCCGCAACGGCTGCCGGCGAGCCGATGAAGATTTCGGCCTTGGTGTGGCCCATGCGGCCGGGGAAGTTGCGGCTGGACGCGGTTATGCAGGTCTCGCCGGAGGCAAGCATCCCCTGGTGCGTGCCCAGGCAGGCGGCGCAGCCCGGCGTGACAAAGGTGGCGCCGGCTTCGACCAGCGTCTGGATGTAGCCTTTTTCCATGGCTTCCAAAAAGACGGCCTTGGAGGCAGGAACGACGATGAACCGGGTGCGGGGATGAACTTTTTTGCCTTTGAGGATTTGGGCCGCCACGGCCAGGTCTTGGACGCGCCCGCCGGTGCAGGTGCCGAGAAAAGCCTGCTGGACGGGCCGGCCGATATACTCGGTAATGTCGTGGACGTTGTCGACGCTATGCGGCGCCGCCACTTGCGGCTTGAGGTCGGACACGTCGAAAGTATGCTCGGCGGCGTACTGGTACCCCGGGTCGGTATGGAAGATTTCGTAGTCGCCCTTAACCCTGTCTTTAAGATATGCGAGCGTGATTTCATCGGGCTGGATGTAGGACGTTTTGGCCCCCATCTCGGTGGTCATGTTGCACAGCGCCATGCGCTCCGATACACTGAGCTGCTTGAGGACGGGGCCGGTGAATTCGACGGCTTTATACACGGCGTAATCGGCGCCCAGCGTGCCAATGACCTTGAGAATAATATCCTTGGCATATACGCCTTTCGGCAGTTCGCCTTCCAGGTTGATGCGGACGATTTCCGGCACGCGGAACCAGAGGTGGCCGGTGATCATGATAGTCGCCAGGTCGGTAGCGCCCACGCCGGTGCCGAACGCGCCGAACGCGCCGTGAGTGGTGGTGTGGGAGTCGGTTACCACCAGCACCATGCCGGGATAAACCAGGCCTTTGTCGGCCAAAACCTGATGGCATACCCCCTGGTCGACGTCCATCAGTTTGTCGATGCCCTGCTCCCAGGCAAACTCGCGGAACTGTTTCTGGTTGTCGGCCTGCATGATGGTCGAGGCCGGCGCGTAGTGGTCAAGGAAAATGACAATTTTACCAGGGTCAAAAACCTTTTTCCCGCCCATTTCGTAGAACGAGCGGATGGTCTGGAGATAAAGATCATTGATGCCGGCCAGGTCAACTTTGCAATTGACGATTTCACCGGTAGTGACATGGTCCTTGCCGGCAGCCTTGGCCAGGATTTTCTCAATTGCGTGCATGTAAATTTTCTCCTCCCGTATCAGGCATAGTTTTTACCGTTATTCAGGCGTGAAGGCAGTCATACCAATAAATTGGCACCACAAGCGATTAAAGAAGGTTTTTGAACCAATTCAAGCGCGACAAATGTCGCGTGCGTAGCCCTTTGCGCTCTTTGTGTTCTTTGTGGTTCCATTTACCACTTTCCGACTTCCACTTTCCACCCTATTTGCAGTGCGCGGCCGCCAGCGGAACGGTCAGGCTGCCCTGGGGCATAAGGGTAATGCTGGGCCGGGGGCCTAATTTGGCGTACGCCATCTGCAGGGCTTCATCGATGTCTTTGGCCGGAGTAAATAAGAGCGTCCGGGCCAGTTCGGGATCCAGGCCGGAAACAAGGATAAATTCGGCCTTCTTCATCAGCCTGGTGACGGCATAGGCCTTGTGGGCGCCGATTTGGAAATTGGCCCGCAGCGCTTCTTCGACCGCCTGGGGCGTACGATGCTGCTGCATGGTCTTCTCGTACAGCGCCGACCCGGACCCTTCCTCGCACTCGCCCAGGATAATGACGACCCCGCCTTCACGAACGGCGCACCAGGCGTTGTCCATCGTCTTCTGGAGCTGGTAAACGTTGATGTCCTTGGGGTAGCCGCCGCAGGAGGCAATGACCAGGTCGGCCTCCTTTTCCACCTTGACGCCGTAGACTTCGTCGACAAATTTGCAGGCTTCCAGGTGAGCCTGGATGTAGTCGCCGGCAAAGACCTTCAGGAATTCCTTCTTCTCGTTGAGCACGACGTTAAGTAAAAAGGAGGGACGGCACATCTCGACGCCTTCCACCTGGTCCTCGTAGACGGGGTTGCCATGGAGCCGGCCGATGACGGCATTGGGATCAAAAATCATGCTGTGGTTTTTGCGGATGGTTTCATACAGGGCCACGCCGGGCAGCATGGCTTTGCGGCCGCCGCCGTAACCGGCGAAGAAATGGTGGACGACGCTGCCGGTACAGACGATGTGGTCGGCCTCGGCCACCAGTTTATGGAAATAGACCGGCGTGCCGCGGGAAGTGGTCCCAAAATATTTGAACTGGCTTTCGTCACGGCAGTCGCTGTTGTACATGCGGACCCTTTTTGCCACCTCCGGCCCCACGGCCTCGACCATCTCCTCCTCGGTCATCAGCCGATGCGTGCCGAGGGAGAAAATGACGAACATATCTTGGTCGGGTACGCCGACGGCATTGAGTTCATTGAGCAAGAGGGGCATGAAGACATGGCTGTTGGCCACCCGCGTCGGGTCGTTAACGATAAAGGCCACCGTTTCGCCTGGCTTAACGATTTCCCGTAGCGGTTTGGCGCCAATGGGGTTGCGGATGGCTTCCAGGATAGCCGCCGCGGGGTCGGCCAGTACCGGCATGTCTTTTATGGTCAGTTCACCGATGACAAGGTCGGAATCTACCGCAAAATTGACCTTGCCGCGTCCGTATTTGAAAGTATACTGTTTTAGAGCCAATTGTCTCACTCCTTACAAGATAATCATGTCAATAAACTGGCGCCACAAGCATATGGAAAGTAAAAACGTTTCACCACTTTCCACTTTCCACTTTCCACTTGGGCCAGATTACCTCATACCTCACACCTCATACTTCATACTTCATACTTCATACCTCATACTTCATACTTCATACCTCATACTTCATACCTCACACCTCATACCTACCAAAGCCCCAGCACCTTCCACCACATTGACCCAAGGCCCACCCAGACGATCATGTTGACGACCGAGAGGATGAAGCCCAGGCGCCACCAGGTGCCTTGGGGGACGAAGCCGGCGCCGAAGTAGATGGGCGCCGGACCGGTAGCGTAGTGGGTCAGGCCGGCGAACAGGTTGGAAACGAAGGCCAGCGACAGGGCGGCCAGATACGGCGGCGCACCGGCCGCCACCGCCACCGCGGCAAAGGCGGCGTACATGGCGGTCACATGAGCCGCCAGGCTGGCAAAACCGTAGTGGGAGTACATATAGACGACCAAGAGCAGCATCAGGGCCGGCAGCCAGGCAATACCGGCAATGGCGGCGCCGACGCTCTTGGCAAACCAGCCGATCAGGCCCAGCTTGGCGAGATAGTCGGCCAGACCAATCAGGCTGCCCATCCAGATCATGGTATCCCAGGCGCCTTTTTCCTCCAGCACGTCTTTCCATTCCAGCGCCCCCGCCCACAGCATGATCGCCACGCCGATCATGGCCACGTTGGTGGCATCAAGTTTGGTATAGGTGCCGGTAGCCCACAGAATAAGCGCCAGCACGAAGACGAAGGCAACTACTTTTTCGCCGTAACTCATGGGACCCATCTTTTCCAGTTCCCGATGGGCCAATTCTTTGGCCTCCGGCGTCTTGGTGATTTCCGGCGGGTATATTTTGTACAGAATGTAGGGGATCAATGCTAGCGAAATAACGCCGGGCACGGCCGCTGCCGCCGCCCACATGCCCCAGCTAAGCTGGATGTTGAGCGTTTTGGCGGCCAGCAGAACGATTAACGGGTTAGGCGCACAGGCGGTCATGAACATGGCCGACGTTACGGCATTGCCCTGAAAGACGGTTTTCATCAGGTAGGCGCCAACGCGGCGGGAAGTGGCGCCAGGCTCGGAGTCGAAGGCCGACGCCAGGCTGCGCACAATCGGGAACAGGATGCCGCCGGCGCGGGCAGTGTTGGACGGCGTCGCCGGCGCGATAATCAGGTCGCTCAGCACCAGCGCGTAGCCTAATTTAAGCGTGCTGTCGCCGATCGCCCGCATTACCATGTACGCGACCCGGCGTCCCAAGCCGGTTTTAATAAAGCCTTTGGCAAAGAGAAAGGCCGATACAATAAGCCAAATAGTGTTATTGCCAAAGCCGGACAGAGCCTCGGCGGGTTTGAGTACTCCGGCCAGAACGGTAAAGGCAATACTGGTAAAGGCCACTGCGCCGATGGGCAGCGGCTGCAGTATAAAGCCCAAAATGGTGGCCACAAAGATGGCCAATAAGTGCCATGCCGCCGGCTTCACGCCGCTTGGCACCGGCGCAAACCAAATCGCGGCGCCGACCGCCACAATAAGCAGAACGCGCATTAGTTTTGAATGCATACCCTTTCCCCTCCCTGTTATTGATTTTCCTGCCGGAAGCAAACGAAGGCCTTTTTTCACCTCCTGCCACAGCACCATGTGCCACTGTTGCCTTACCCCTTTAATAATGCAAAAACCGTGCCAACCCTCAAGGCGCCTAATTTACTGACTTTTTCGGCAAAAAACGTTGCATTTTTGCGACAAGTGTTTTACACTTGCTTTATAATGTTGCATATTGTTGCAAGGCGGTGTTTAAAATGGCGAATATTGTTTTTCTCGCCCCTGACGAAAATATGTATCACATGGCGCAGGAAACACTGCGCCATGCCCACCCCGACATCCGGATCGAGCGGGGGCTGCTCAGCGCCGGGGTCCGCATCGCCCGCAAGCTGGTGGAGGGCGGCGTGGAAGTAATTATCTCCCGCGGCGGTACTGCCAGCGCCATTAAAGACGCCGGCCTGCCGGTCACCATCGTGGAAGTGCCGATTACCGGCTTTGACGTCATCCGCACGGTGGAACAAGCCAAGCGGTACGGGACACGCATCGGCGTTGTGGCCTTCCCGTCCATGGTCATAGGCATCGACTGCCTGGGCCCCATTCTCGGCGTCGACATCCGGCAGTATATCATCACCGACGAGCTTGAGGCCGAAAGCCGGGTGCTTCAGGCCTTCCGGGACGGCGCCGATGTCGTCGTCGGCGGGGTGATTACCGGCAAATCGGCCCAGAAACACCACCGTCCCTATGTCCTGATTAAAAGCGGCAGCGAAGGCATTGCCCAGGCGGCGGCCGAAGCCAAACGCATCGCGGCCGCGCGGGAGTTAGAAAAGGCCAAGGCCGGCCTCTTCCGCACCGTCCTCGATTTTGCCTATGATGGCATCATTTCGGTCGACCATGGGCAGCGCATTACCATCTTCAACCCCATCGCCGAACGGCTTACGAAAATTGACGGCGCTGCGGCCATTGGCAAAAAAGTAACCGACGTATGGCCCGAACTGGGGCTGGAAAAAGTGTTGGCCACCGGCCGGGACGAACTGGGCCAGCTCCTCAAGGTCAACGGTACCAGGGTGCTCTGCAACAAGGTACCGATCATCGTCAACGGCAAACCGGTCGGCGCGGTGGCTACCTTTCAGGATGCCGGCAACATCCAGCAGATGGAGGCCCGCATCCGCCGCGAAATTTACGCCCGCGGCCATGTAGCCACCTTCACGTTCGAGGATATTATCGGCGACAGTCCCCAAATCCGCCATACTGTCCATATGGCCCAGGAATTCGCCCAGACCCATTCTTCCGTCCTTATCCTTGGCGAAACCGGCACCGGCAAAGAGGTCTTCGCCCAGAGCATCCATAATGGCAGTGCCCGCGCCCACGGTCCTTTCGTCGCAATCAACTGCGCCGCCCTCCCCAGCCAAATTCTGGAGAGCGAACTGTTCGGCTATGTCGGCGGCGCCTTTACCGGCGCCAGCCAGAAAGGCAAGCCGGGACTGTTTGAGCTGGCCCACGGCGGTACTATTTTCCTTGATGAAATCGCCGAGATGGACTATGTTACCCAAGGCAAGCTGCTGCGCGTCCTTCAGGAGAAGAAAGTCATGCGCCTTGGCAGCGACCGCGTCATCCCGGTTGACGTGCGGGTCATTGCCGCCACCAACCAGAGCCTCAGCCGCCTGGTGCGGGAAAATAAGTTCCGCGCCGACCTGTATTACCGCCTTAATGTGCTGCGCCTCAAGCTGCCGCCCCTGCGCGAACGGGGCGCCGATATTATCCGTTACGCCGAGTTTTTTTTGGAAAAACACAGCGCCGCCCAGAACCGGCGCCTTACCTTCACCCCCGCCGCCCTGGAGCGGCTTGCCCGCCATCCGTGGCCGGGCAATGTACGGGAGCTGCAAAACACGATTGAACGGATCGTAGCCGTATGTCACCAGCCGCAGGTGGATGCCGGCCTGGTGGCGCAAATGCTGGAGGACGACGCCGACAGCGAAACGACGGTGGCGGTGGACGACGGCGAAAAGGAGCAAATCCGCCAAGCCCTGGCCATCGCCAAAGGCAAACAGGGTGAAGCAGCCCGCCTGCTTGGCGTTAGCCGCTCCACCCTGTGGCGCAAAATGAAAAAATTAGGTCTGCGTTAATAACCTAATTCACTTTTAATTTGTCAGACTGCGAACCGGGGCCGGGATGCGCCCGCCGCGGGCGATAAAGCCGTCGGATTTAAAGGGATTGACGGCAATGATCGGACTATGTCCGAGCAAACCGCCGAATTCCACCCGGTCGCCCACCGTTTTGCCCGGCACGGGAATGATGCGGACGGCGGTAGTTTTGTTATTAATCACGCCGATAGCCGCTTCGTCGGCAATGATGGCGGCGACGGTGGCCGCCGAAGTGTCCCCGGGTACGGCGATCATATCCAGTCCAACCGAACACACGCAGGTCATGGCCTCCAGCTTTTCCAGCGTCAGACTGCCGCGCTCCACGGCGGCAATCATGCCGGCGTCCTCGCTCACCGGAATAAAGGCGCCGCTGAGGCCGCCCACATAGGAAGACGCCATAAGCCCTCCTTTTTTTACCGCGTCGTTTAAGAGGGCCAGCGCCGCCGTCGTACCGGGCGCGCCGCAGCTTTCCAGGCCCATTTCCTCCAAAATATGGGCCACACTGTCGCCAATAGCCGGCGTCGGCGCCAGCGACAAATCGATGATGCCGAACGGCACGCCCAGGCGGCGCGACGCTTCCTGCGCCACCAGCTGCCCTACGCGGGTAATTTTAAACGCCATCTTTTTCACCGTCTCGGAAACCGTGCCGAGGTCACGGCCGCGCACCTCCTCCAGCGCCCGTTTCACTACCCCGGGACCGGATACGCCGACATTGATGGTGGTCTCCGGCTCACTTACGCCATGGAAGGCGCCGGCCATGAACGGGTTATCCTCGACGGCGTTGGCAAACACCACCAGTTTGGCGCAGCCGAGCGCATCCCGGTCACGGGTGAGCTCGGCCGTCTGTTTAATAATTTCTCCCATCTCCCGCACAGCGTCCATATTAATGCCCGCCTTGGTCGAAGCCACGCTGACCGAAGCGCAAACGCGCTCCGTCCGGGCCAGCGCTTCCGGGATGGAACGGATGAGAACCCGGTCGCCCGCGGTATAGCCCTTGTCCACCAGGGCGGAAAAACCGCCGATAAAGTTAACGCCCACCGTTTTGGCCGCCGCGTCCAGCGCCTCGGCCACCGGCACGAAGCTGTCGGTCCGGCAGCTTTCGGCGGCAATGGCAATAGGTGTTACCGAAATGCGTTTATTAATAATCGGGATGCCGTATTCGGCCTCGATGTCTTCACCGACGCGCACCAGGCGGTCGGCCAGCCGCGTTATTTTATCATAGATATTGCGGCAGAAGACGGCGATATCCGGATGAGCGCAGTCGCGCAGACTGATGCCCATGGTGATGGTGCGCACGTCAAGCTTATCTTGTTCAATCATGCGGTTGGTTTCAAGAATATCATGAAAGGTCAGCATCACAAGCCTCCGTCGCTAAAGTTAAATGCGGTGCATGATGCGGAAGATATCCTCATGCTGCACCTTGATGTCCAGGCCGATTGCCTCGCCCCGGCCACCCAGAATTTGCTGCAGCTCTTTCAGGCTGACGGTAGCCGCCGCCATATCGGCGATGAGTACCATGTTAAAGAAGCCGTCCACAATATTCTGGTTGATATTCAGGATGTTAATGTTGTTGTCGGCCAAGATGCCGCTGACCATGGCGATAATGCCCACCCGGTCCTGACCCACAACCGTGATGACGATTTTCATGTCCTTTCCTCCTGTCGCGACTATTAGTTATTTTTTTTAAGACAAACGCACTCAATGCCGGCCTCTTGTACCAGCTCCCGCGCCAGCGGATCGGGATAGGGATGCTCGTAGACGATACGGCGAATGCCGGCGTTAATGATCATCTTGGTGCAAGCTGAACAAGGCTGATGGGTGCAGTACAGCGTCGCCCCTTCAATGGCCACGCCGTGCAGCGCCGCCTGGACGATGGCGTTTTGCTCGGCATGCATGCCCCGGCATAGCTCGTGCCGCTGCCCGGACGGCACGTGATAGGTGTCGCGCAGACAGCCCACCTCCTCACAGTGCGCCAGTCCGCGCGGCGCGCCGTTATAGCCGCTAGTGAGCAGTCGCTTATCCTTGACGATAACCGCTCCCACCTGCCGCCTGAGACAAGTCGAGCGCAGCGCCACCACCCGCGTAATATCCATAAAATATTCATCCCAGGTCGGTCGACTCACACCATCACCATCCTTCCATGGCATACATATGTAATTTTTACGCAGAGTTAATTCGATTATATCATAGCCGGCTCCGGCCGCAAAAGGAGTTTAGCTTTAATCCGCCGGATTTCTTTTTTATACCTTCCCTGGTTTAGCCGATTTAACATAAAGTATAATAACCGGCCCGGCTTTTGTCCAATCTATATTTTGCAGGCATTCGAGCATAAAAGGATGGTGAAACATTGGATTGGCAGGAAATCATCCGCGACACCTGGCAAACCTCGTTAGTGTTTTTCAGTTTACTGGTCTTTGCCCGTTTTTTGGGCAATACCCAAATCGGTCAGTTAACCTTTTACGAATATGTCAGCGGTATTACCATCGGTTCGATCGCGGCCAACGTTGCCGCATCCGAGCCTGATAAAGTGTGGAGCCACTTCTATGACCTGGCGTTATTTGTCACCCTTACCTATTTTATATCGTACCTTACTATAAAAAGCCGTCCCCTTCGCAAAATAATCGAAGGTTCCCCGACCGTCGTGATCGAAAACGGGCGCATTATTAAGGAAAATATGCGGGGCCTGCGGTACGATTTGGATGAATTAAACGGCCAACTGCGCCAGCAAGGTATCCTTGACCCTTCCGAGGTGCAATACGCCATCATCGAAACATCGGGAGAGCTGAGTGTTATTAAAAAGGCCGACTATCAGCCCCTGACCAAGAGCGATTTGAGGATTCACTTGCCGGATCCGACTTTTCCGGTAGAACTCATTATGGACGGAGAAATTATTGAAGAAAACTTACGTCGCCACAACCTGACGCAAGACTGGCTGGCAAAGCAGCTTGCCGCCCGCGGCATCGCCGACATATCCGAAGTGACCTACGCCGCCATCGATTCCAAGGGCCAGCTATTTGTCAGTGTCACAACACCTGCCGCCAAGCAAAATAATAATTAGCGCGCCATAGTAAAAGTGGTTGAGAGCTTCGCTTCCCAACCACTTTTACTATATAAATGCTAAAGTATCTTTCTTGCCGTTTAATTTTAAAGGTTATAAACCAATCGTTTCTTTTAAAGCTCGCGCCCAAAATGTTTTACAGCGATTGTTTAAGGCCCAGGAAGATGGTGCGCTCTTGAGCCGGATAGCCGGCTACTTCCTGATAACGCTTGTTAAACAGGTTGTTGACGGTCAGATATAGCGACTGCCCTTCCCCTAAGTCATAGCTGGCAGTGGTATCGACAACGACCCGTCCTGATACCTTGGAATTCCCTACCCCTGATTCGCTAAGGTAGTTTACTGATAACGTCTGGTTCAGCTTGCCGTAACGCACATTCAAGTTCGTATACAAATTATGGTGCGGGTCGCGGACACTTGGGTCGGTGGTTTCGGTATGGAGATAGGAGTAGCCGATGCCGGCGGTAACTGCGTTCGACAGCTTGGTCGCATAAGTCAGATTGACGCCGCTGGAGCGGAAATTATCAATGTTGGCAGGGCTAGTACCGTTCCAGCGGATAGCATCATTGAGTTCACGCTTAAATAAAGAAACCATTGCTTCGCTCTTCGTGTCTAAGCGTTTTTTGACTCCGAATTCGGCTGTCCATCCCGTCTCGGGCTTTAGATTTGGATCCCCTTTATAGATACCCCATTCAGATTCTGAATACCAATATAAGTCGTCAAACGTAGGCGGCTTAAATACCTTGCCCCAGCTGGCAAAATAGTTGGTGCGGTCATCGGCCCGGTAATTCACCGCCAGTTTTGGCAGCAATTTATTGCCGTACTGGCTGTTGTCGTCGTACCGCAGCCCGGTCGTAAGCTGCCAATAATCATTGACCGTGTACTGGTCCTGCAGGTATAAAGCCCGAACATGCCGACGTTGTAAGCCGTTTTCATTGGTACTGTCAACCTCTTCGCTCCGCCAGTCAGCTCCCCACGTAATGGTTTGGTTGGGGTTAAGCCGTAGATTTTGCTGATATTCCAAGGCCTTGACCTCGTTGCGGTGCCGGAAATCAACCCCGTTACGGCCTACATAAGTTTGACTATTGTTATAATACCTCAGGATGTTTTCGGTCGTTCCCTGTTTAAAGGTGTAAGTTGCGCCCCAGTTTTGCCGGAGGACATCGGCATAATCGGTCAAACTGGAGGATGTATTCCACACATAATTGCCGTTTACTTGATTCATCCAGCCTGGAATACCGGCATGGCTGCCGTAATAATCATAGGTGACCGTTAAGTTTTCCCGCGAACTTAAGTCTTTATCCAACCTGACGGTGGCGTTTTTCCCGTCGTACTGATTGTTGGGGCGCTGGCCGTCCGTCTTGTCCTTGGCGCCGGTGATATACCAGCGGAAGCCCCGTTCCTCGCCCTGATTGACAATACTGCTGCGGAAGGTGCCGTTATTGCCCCCGCCAATATCTAAAATTGTCTTGACCGAGCCAGCGCCTTTTTTCGTAATAATGTTAATCACGCCGCCCACGGCATCAGACCCGTACAAGGTGGAACCGCCGCCGCGCACAACTTCGATCCGCTCGATATTATCCAGCCCGATAATCGTGCTGAAGTCAAGCGGGCCACGGCCATAGGCCGCGCCTTGCGGCAAATTCAGCCGCTTGCCGTCCACCATCACAACGGTGCGGTCGCTGTCGTTAATATAAACTGTAGCAAACTCCCCAGCACCGCCTTGTTTCTTAACCACCACCCCCGGCACGCCTTCCAGCGCGTCGGCTAAATTGCGCGCGCCTTTTTGCTCAAGCTGCTCGCCGGTGATAACGGTCACGTCGGCCGGCGTGCTGGCCAAGGCCTGCGGAACGCGGGCAGCGGTCACGGTGATTTGGTCCAGCTGAAATACCGGCTCCTCCGCCGCGAAGGCCGGGCTTGCCACCAGCAGCGTTCCCACCGCCAGGGCCGATGCGATGCGTTTGGTTAAAAATTTCTTGCCGTAAGACATTGATTTACCTCTCCTTACAATGCAAAATTTGGTTGGACGTAAATATGGCCATCGGTATTATGCAGGACAAATTCCATGTCGTACATTGTCGCCAGCACCTCGGTCGACAGCACGGCTGCCGGCGGGCCGCAGGCCAGCATCCTGCCGTTTTTCAGCAGTAAAAGATTTGTGCTGAACCGTGCGGCAAGATTAACGTCATGGATGACGGCGACAACGGCAATGTTGTTTTTGGCCGTTAATTGTTTAATGAGTCTTAAAATCACAAACTGGTTGTATAAATCCAGATGCGACGTCGGCTCGTCAAGCAGCAGAATTTCCGGGCATTGGGCCAAAGCGCGGGCGATCAGCGCTTTCTGCCTTTCCCCTTGGCTCAGCTTGCTCATTTTCGCATCCCGCTTCTCCCACATGCCGACGTCTTGCAGTGCTTTTTCCACAATGCGAAAATCTGCCGCCGTTTCGCTGCCAAACCGGCTGATATGGGCAAACCGTCCCATCAGCGCCGTTTGGTACACACTATAATCAAAAACGGCTTCTTCGGCGCCGACGACGGCGATTATTTTCGCTAGGTCGCGCCGGGGGAAGCTACTGACACTTTCGCCCTTAACCAGGATGTTGCCTGTTTGCACCGGCAAAACCCCGGCAATGCACCTGAGTAGCGTAGACTTCCCTGTGCCGTTGGGCGCGATAATGCTGAGAAAATCGCCCCTGTCCACGGCAAAGCTAATATTATGCAAAACGGTTTTGGCCCCGTACCCGGCCGATACATTTTGAACTTCCAGCAATCTTTCTTTCATGGCTTCCTCACTGTCTGCGGTCTGTTCGGTACAAAATATACAGGAAGAACGGGCCGCCCAGCAGCGCGGTGACAACACCCACCGGCACCGGGGACAGACTGGCAAACAAGCGCGTCACGCTGTCGGCCCACAAGAGGAAGATCGCCCCCCACAGCGCGCACGCGGGCAGCAGCAGTCTGTGCTCCGGGCCGATAAGCTTGCGCAGCATGTGTGGCACAATAAGTCCGATAAAGCCGATAATGCCGCTTACCGCGACAACCGTGCCGGTTATCAAGGTTGTGCACAATAGTAAGCTGACCTTGACTTTGGCTACATCCACTCCTAAAAACTGGGCATTCTCGTCGCCGGTTGCAAGGATGTCCAAATCCCGGGCAAACAGCATGATCCCTGCCAGGCCAATGGCAATAAGCGCCGCCATTAGCGTCAGGTTTTCCGGCGGATTGCCAAGGCTGCCCAACAGCCAGAACAAAATCGGCCCCAGCTGCTTGGTATGAAGAGCCATGATGGAGCTGAGCAACGCATTGAGTAGCGACCCCAGGGCAACGCCGGCCAAAAGCAACCGGTTGGAACTAAGCTCCGCCCTGTCACCGCCGCCAAGGATGTATACGATAAATATCGTGACCGCCCCGCCGGCAAAGGCATAGAAACTTACAAACGCGGTGTGGCCAAGCACAATGGCCACAGCAGCGCCTAACGCCGCTCCGGATGAAACCCCCAGGATAAACGGATCGGCCAGGGGATTTTTAAACAAGGCTTGATAACAAGCCCCGGAAACGGCCAAACTGCTGCCGATCAGCATAGCCAAGGCCAGCCGCGGCCACCGGATTTCCCACACGATCTTGCTATGCACCGGCGGCAGTTCCGGGCCGATTTCTACGGGCAGCAACCGCTGCACGACGATAGCCGCAATCTCACCGGGCGCAATGTCCGCCGAGCCGATGGACAGCGCGGCAACAGCCGTACCGATGAGGACGACTGCCGATAATAACAGGACTATTGATTGGGTGCTACGGAATTGTTTCATCGTTCACTGCCACTTTTCGTAGAGGAATGAAGAATTGCCGCAACCTCTTCAAGGGCGGCGAAACTGCGCGGTCCGGGCCGCGCCAAAAAGTCGTCGGAAACGTAAAAAATGCGGTTTTCACGTACAGCCTGAATGTCATTTAGCTGAAACTTCGTAAAGACCTCCGTCTTCTTCCCGTAGACGCCGTGCCGCACCACCAGATAAGTGTCAGGGTTGTAGGCATACAAAGTCTCAAAATCAGAAGAAAGGTAGTCAACCTGCCTGGCGCCGGCCACATTGACGCCCCCGGCCTGGACGATGACGTCATGGATATAGGATTTCGCCCCAACCGTGAGCAGCGGTACGTCCCATATTTCCACAAAGACCCGCCGTTTATCGCTACCTGCATGTAAAGTCCGGATGTTTTGAAGCTTTTGCGCCAGTTCGCCGGCCAGCTTTTCCCCGTTCGCTTCTTCATGGACAAGACTGCCGATCAGGCGGATCGCCTTTAAGACTTCCTCCATGGTCTGGGGTTCGATGGCCGCAACGCGAATACCCGCCTTTTCCAGCGCCCGAATGGTCTGGTAGTGCATTTGACCGCTGGCCAAGACAAGGTCGGGGCGCATCATGACGATCGTCTCAATATCGGGGCTTTGAAAACCGCCGACTTTGGGCAGCTTTTTGGCTTGTTCCGGAAAGTCGCAGTAAGTAGTAACGCCAACCACCCTGTCGCCGGCTCCCACGGCAAAGAGAATCTCAGTAATGGAGGGGGCCAAAGAAACAATGCGCAGGGGCTTAGTTTCCGGTATGTCAATACTTCGTCCCAAAAAGTCCTGCAGCTGGCCGCGGGTAGAAGTCTTGCTCTCCTGGACAGGCAGCAGCATGATCAAAATAAACAGGGACATTACAAAATAAACCGACCAGTATAGGAGTTTGCGCATGGCGTTTCCCCCTAATAATCTTCAATAAAAAGCCCGGCTAAACAGCCGGGAAGAAGAACGCTACAGCTAATCCCCTCCCCATCGCTCGTGGGTACCAGCGGTGATTGGCAGACAGGCAGTTCTCCTGGCTCTGGCTCATCGCTCGCCCAAACCTTCCCAGGACTCTTCGTCCCAGTGGCATATTCTTGGGTCTGCTCCCCATTACAGTGGCGGGACCGCGCCGGCTTTACACCGGACTTCCCTATTAAGCCCCGAAGGGCACCTGTCCCTGACATTTTAAGTTTAGGAACCGTAGAGTTTAGGAACCGCAGAGGACGCGGAGATAAAATTTTATTAAAATTAATTAAAACCTCAAGTGCGATGTATATCGCACTCTCCGTGCGCTCCGCGGTTCAATCCTGGTTTTCCTGGCTTGTGATGCCAATTTATTGGCATGATTATCTCTGTGGTTAAATATCGACTTTCCTGTTTTGTGGTGTTTCAGAAAAAATATACCACCGATTACTAACAAGGTCAATAAAAAATTTGGCTTGTCATTCTTGCGGCCTGATGACATTGTCCGCGTGGTTAGAGGTAACTGCGCCGGCGTATCTGATATAGTTTTTCGGCATAATGCTTCCTCCTCGTTAAGGTTTTAATCTTCGATTCGCTAAATCCCAAAAGGCTTCTACCCGCGTAATGATCCCGGCGCTACCGGTATGCTCGTCAATATTGATGAAAATATACGGTTTATCGCTTTTCCGGAAAACATGATGTTCCAGGTACTCATTGATAAGCGAATCCGGACCGCAGCCAAAGCTCGACACCATAACAATGCCCGTAATATCGCCTTGACGGCAAAAATAACGGGCCGCTCCGGCGATCTTGGCCGATAATTGCCAGTAGATGTCCGGCGCAAAGACTTTAGCTTCATCATAGAGGACTTTGCTTGCGATGTTATCCGGAGTAACAATCGCGGCCCCCTGGGCGGTCAGCGTACCGATTATGTCTTTACAAAACAAGGCGTCCTTCAGCAGGTAATTATGCCCGATGACGGCGATGCGGGGCCGGGGTGGTTGATTGGGCGATGGCGCCGGGGCCCGCCAGGATTTCAACGACCGGCTGTACGCCAAATTTCCGGCCAGCGGGGAACGTCCCATCGCCTGGCAAGCGGCATAGACGGCCTGAAATTGCCCGGCCAGCGACTTGGTTTCGATATTGGGAGCTATCAACCGTTCGGGGGATAGGCTAAACGTATTTCTGACTATATCGGGCAGTCCGGCAAATTTGGCGCAGAAATAAAAATGGCGGTGGTACCGGACAATACGCGGAACAAAAATATGGCTGCATTTATCCAATAAAGAAGCAACATGCCCCAGATACACCTTAAGCGGCAGGCAGGATTCGTCAATCGCGAGCGACGTACCTTGATCCAGCATGCGTTTGTTGGTTTCGCCGGATACCGTAACTTGAACTCCCATATTCTGAAAAAAAGCAGTCCATAAGCTGCCAAAATCATGGTATAGCAGCGCCTGGGGGATCCCGACATTATCGACCATATTATTCATCCTTTACCAAGAAAAAGTTGCCTGCCATTAAAAGGGAGGTAGTTCGGCTACCTCCCTCGCGGTTATTGTTCTTGGTTTTTTAGTTTGTTCTCGGCAGTAGAACTAAGGCGGCTGTTGAGTTGCGCGATGTGCCGGTTCATGTCTTGAGACATTTGCTCAAACATTGTCTTAGCGCTTTGATCGTCAGTAGCCGTAGCAAACTGTGCGTACGTACCTTTAGCGGCTTCCGCGGCAGCAATGGCTTTCTCCAAATCTTTTTTTACGGTCATAATGTTAGCCTCCAATCATAAAATGTTGAGCGCTACATTAATATTTTTTACCGGCCGCACGCATTTATAAATGGAAAATATGGTCGCTATCGGTTAATTTTTCCATTTTTGTTTCTTCCGTTTAATGCAGTCGACAAACGCCTCCAGGCGGGTAATAATGCCGACGTCGCTCGCGTGTTCATCAATACTGAGCGTGAGCAGCGGCAAGTCATAGTCCCGCGCGATGTTTTTCAGCGCGTACTCGGCAACCACCTCGGGCATACACCCAAACGGGTAGATATGGATTATGCCGTCGTACCCGTTCTTGGCGCACCATAAAGCGCCACCGACCGTTCTTAACCCTTCACCGCCGACATGATAGTTGAGATAAGGCCGCGCCTTGTTTAGATAGGCCTTCTCTTCATTATGCAAGCCCAGCGCCTGCAGCATGGTATTTAAAAACACCCAATCGCCGGTATAGACAAACCGTTTAACCTCTACCCCCTGTTTTATCAATTCATCTTCAATGGCATGGTTTACATATGGTTCAAGCAAGACATAAAACTCGCCAACTAGGCCAATTCTGACCGGCTGCCTGGCAGACTGCCCAACGGCCTGCACCAAGTCAAGCACGGCGCTTTGTTTGTAGCTTATATCGCTGAAACTCAGGCAGCCGGTAAAGTGCCGCGCCGCGTTGTTGCAGATGGCAATCAGCTTGTCCGGAAAATCTGAGCGCGCTCCGTAATAATTCTTGGCGCTGGTAATAGCATCAAGGGCTTTAAGCGTCTTTACGGCCAGCGTGATGTTTTTTAAAATGTCCAAACGATTAACCTGCGGCGCAGCCTGCCGCAGGAAGCGGTACAGACTGCTGAAAAGATTGTTAGTGTCAATAGTATAAAACCGGACGTCTCCGCGCTTGGCCAACTCGATTTTCTGCACGGCGTTATAAAAACCTAAACGGCACTTGCCGGCGCCGCATACGGTTAAAAAAGTATCGGCGCCACGGTCAATACTTTCCAAGAAATTACCCATATTGATTTTGTATGGCAAACATACACCCTCCGGGGAATAGAGCGAACCCAGCTCGACCGTTTTTTTCGTAATCGGCGGCGCCTCAACCACTTCAAAGCCCAGGTTGGTTAACATATTGTAAACTGGGATACTCAGATACCCCATATGGGGGTAAGTCACTTTCAAAATTTCGACCTCCTTATATTTCCACCGCGACGGCATGGGCAATGCAGGGAATGGATTCCTTCTGTTGGTACGAAATCGGGCTGTGCAGGCTGCCGGTACCGATCACTAAAATTTTTTGCAGTTTACGGGCCTGCAGCATTTGATAAAGATAACCGGTAAAGACTACCCCGGAACTGGCGCAGCCGCTGGCGCCGGCGTGAGCATCCTGGTCCTCGCGATAAATCATGCACCCGCAATCTTCGTAGTTTTGCGATATATCCAAGCCCTTTTCCTGCATAAGTTGAATTACTAAAGTTTTGCCGACAACGCCTAAATCGCCGGTAACAATCAGGTCATAATAGGCAGGCTGCCGCCCCGTGTCCTGAATATGCTGCCAGAGCGTGTCAACAGCCGCGGGGGCCATCGCCGGCCCCATGGCGTTTGGATCTTTAATTCCCATATCGATTATTTTCCCGATCGTTGCCGCCGTAACACGCGGCCCGCTCCCGCCATACGCCAGCACCACCGCCGCCGCCCCGGTAACTGTCCACTGCGAAATAGGCGGCCGCTGCACCCCCAGCTCAGTAGGAAACCGGTATTGCCGTTCAGCCGTGTCATGGTGGCTTGATACGGCAACGGCCACTTTATTGGCAAAGCCGCCATCGAGCAGTACGGCGCCAAGCAGCATGCCTTCCGCCAGCGTCGAACAGGCGCCGTACAAGCCTAAAAACGGCCTGCCCAAACTGCGCAAGGCAAAATGGGTGGCCATTAACTGATTGAGCAGATCGCCGGCCAATACATAGTCAACGGTATCGATGGTGCTGTTTTCTTTTGCCACGGCTTTGCGGATAGCCCACTCGAGCATATAGGATTCACATTTTTCCCAGCTATCTTGATTGTTCAGGTTGTCCGCCATTACCTGGTCAAAGTAACCGGCAAGCAGCCCTTCACCTTCCATAGGGCCAACAATGTTGGCGGTACTGGTAATAATAGGTGGCGCTCCGAAAATAATACTTTGCTTGCCTTGCTTTTTGTTCAAAATTTCGCCCCTCCGATCTTATCAGCCGGCAGCCAAGCTGCAACCAACGCCTTCCAATCCGCGCCGTCGGTTTTTCGGTTCTAACGGTAGAGCTATTTTAACGGACGCTATTTTTAGTATTGGCCGGGGCAATAAAATAATTCTTGTAAACAGCCCAGCAAGATTTGCCTCTGCCAATGGAGAGTTTTGTCGAAATTTGTTGACAGAAAACGTATCATATATTATCCTATTTCGTGCCTGCATATACGCACTTTAAAGGAGGCTAGCACTTGAACACCAACGATCAAAAAGTCCAAATTGTCGTTGCCGACCCGTCAGCCCTTGGTTTGTTTGGTCTCGCGATGGTTACGCTGGTTGCCTCTTCACAGAAGCTGGCTTGGACGACCGGTTTGTCCTTTGTCATTCCCTGGGCTATCTTTTTAGGCTCAATTGCGCAAATGATGGCTTGCGTCTACGATTTTAAGCATAACAATTTGTTCGGCGCTACCGTTTTTGGCGCCTACGGCCTGTTCTGGGCAGGAGTAGCCGTAAGCTGGCTGATAAAAATGGGCGCCTTCGGCGCTGCTTTAGCCGCAGCAGTTGATGTCAAACAGTTGGGCGTCGCTTTTCTCGGCTATTTAATTTTTTCGCTTTTCGGAACGATTGCCGCCATGGAAACCAATAAAGTAATTTTTTCCATCATGGTTCTTATTGATATTTTACTAGGTGCCCTTACCTTGGATGCCCTTGGTCTCGGCGGCCATTGGGCGCATGGCCTCGCCGCCTGGACGGAGCTTGTTATCGCCGCCCTTGGTTTTTATGCCTCCGGCGCGACCTTCCTGAACAAGTGGTTCGGCAAGCAGTTTCTTCCGCTCGGAAAACCGTTCGGTATTTTTAAATAAGGCATTTAACCCCGACGAACCGGCTGTTCGTCGGGGTTTTAAATTTGAAAAAAGGGGGGACAACAGTATTTATTCACGAATAGAATAATCACTATTTCTACTATATATTTTACTCATATATCACCGTACGGTACAATGAAAGCAACACTAAAACAAGGAGGTATCGGTATGAGGCAAAAAGTATTTATTTCCGGTTTAATTCCGCAGATTGCTTACGAAATGCTGTCGCAGGAATTCGAAGTCACCATGCACCGCGATCTGCGGCTGTTATCCAAACAGGAGATAATTGAAGGCCTGGCCGGAAAAGATGCGCTGCTCTCACTGCTCTCCGACCCGATTGACGCCGACGTCATTGCGTCCAATCCCAAGCTGAAAATTATCGCTAACTACGGCGCCGGCTACAATAATATCGACGTGGCGGCCGCAACGGCCCGCAAGATTCCGGTCACCAATACGCCTGCCGTCTCGACCGACGCGACGGCTGACCTGACCTGGGGCCTTATCATCGCCATTGCCCGGCGGATTGTGGAAGGCGATAAAAACACCCGGGCCGGACGGTTTACCGGCTGGGCGCCGCTGTATCACCTGGGCGTGGAAGTCACCGGCAAGACGCTCGGCATTGTCGGCATGGGCAATATCGGCAAGGCGGTAGCCAAACGGGCCAAAGGGTTTGACATGCCGGTAATCTACTATTCGCGCACCCGGCTGAGCCCTGACGTCGAAAAGGAGCTCAACGCCGAATACCATGACCTGGACTACGTTATCAAGAACGCCGATTTTCTTACCTTCCATGTCAGTTATAGTCCGGAGCTGCATCACCTGATCGGAGCCAAAGAACTGGCCAGCATGAAGAAAACGGCATTTCTCATCAACGCCGCCCGCGGCCCGATTATCGACGAGCAGGCCCTGCTCACCGCGCTGCAAAATAAAACCATCGCCGGCGCAGCCTTGGACGTGTACGAGTTTGAACCAAAAATTACACCGGGCCTGGAAAAGCTGGACAACGTCATCCTCTGTCCGCACCTAGGCAACGCAACGGTGGAAACGCGCGAGGCCATGGCGCGCATCGCCGCCCAAAACATTATTGCCGTACTGCATGGCCAAAAACCCCTCACCTGTGTCAACCCGCAAATTTACGCCTAACCCATGACCGGAAAAATAAGGCGCGGCCTCGGCCGCGCCGTTTGTCTGATTATACCACGGCGACAGGCAATACAAATTGACGCCTTGCCGCGCTTCTTACGGCCTGCCAAAAAGCATGACGCTGCCTTCCCAACTAGGAAGGCAGCGTCATTAGCGTGACCGGACTGTATATTAGGGACGGGCGATGATGAGCTTTACAATTTTCCCTTTTACGTTCGTCACATCCTCGATATGGATACCGGCGGCAATGACATTTTGCACCGTGTCCCGGTTAATATTCGCGCCGACCAGATACAGCGAAACAGGGTTTAACAGATCCATGAGCCAGCCCAGCAGCGGGTTGTCGCTCCGGACATGCTCCAGTAAAATTATTTTCCCGGTTTTTTTGCACACCCGTTTTATTTCGCGCAGGCCTTGCACCGGGTCCGGAACCGAACAAAAAACGCAGGTGGCGACAACGGTATCAAAAGTGTCATCGGCAAAACTCATTGCTTGCGCATCCATCTCTAAGAGCTTTACCGGAACCTTGGCCAGTCTGAGTCGTGCCTGGGCTTTGCGCAGCATGCCGGGGCTAAAATCAATGCCTGTTACCTCGCAGTCTCCCTGATAAAAAGGCAGGTTTTGCCCGGTGCCGACGCCCACTTCCAAAACTTTGCCTTCCGCCAGTTCGATTGCTTGCCGACGCAGACGCGGCGATATCATCTTGTCCATCCAGTCATAGAAGAGCGCCGTCCGGTTATACCGCCGCCGGATGATTTCTGTTTGGCTGACATTATGAACTGCCATACGCTTCCCTTCTGGCTAACTTTAATATACTTAATATTATATATACTATACCAAGACATTATGAAGATCTTATGAAGAAATTTTGAAAAAATAATGGAATATGCCGCCGACGCAAAAACCCCCGGCCACACCTAACGTGAGCCGGGGGTTTCCATTTATTACTTAGTGCCAAAGATGCGGTCGCCGGCATCGCCAAGACCGGGAACGATGTAGCCGTGGTCGTTGAGACGCTCGTCGACCGAGGCAGTGTAAATCTCGACATCAGGGTGCTGCTCGTTGACCCGGTGCACCCCTTCCGGTGCGGCAACCAGGCACATGAGCTTAATGTTTTTGGCGCCCTTGCGTTTCAGCATATCAATGGTCGCCACCGAGGACCCACCGGTGGCCAGCATGGGATCGATAACGATAAAGTCACGCTCGGAAACGTCGGTGGGCAGTTTGCAGTAATACTCAACCGGGCTCAATGTTTCCGGATCGCGATAGACACCGACATGGCCGACTTTGGCCGCGGGAATGAGCCGCAGCACGCCGTTGACCATGCCAAGGCCGGCCCGCAGGATGGGCACGACGCCCAGCTTTTTGCCGGTAAGAACCTTGCACTTGCAGCGGGCGACCGGCGTTTCGATCTCCGTTTCCTCCAGCGGCAGATTACGGGTCAGTTCATACGCCATGAGCATGGCGATTTCCTCTAATAGCTCCCGGAAATCCTTGCTGCCGGTGTTTTTGTCGCGGAGGAGCGACAGCTTGTGTTGAATAAGGGGGTGGTCAATCACTTTTACCTGCATACACACATCTCCACATATATTTAATTTTTTCGCTTACCGCTATAAGTTGGTATAAAGGGGGTATTTGGCGCAGAGCTGACCCACCAAGGTGACGGCTTCGGCTTTGGCCCGGCTGTCGTCAGGATGCTTGAGCACCATGGCGATGATGCGCGCAATAGTCACCATGTCCTCCTCCTTCATGCCGCGGGAGGTAACGGCCGGCGTCCCGATGCGGATGCCGCTGGTGACAAAGGGACTGGCCGGGTCAAAGGGAATAGTGTTCTTGTTAACCGTGACGCCTACTTCATCCAGCAACCGTTCGGCCTCCTTGCCGGTGAGATTGAGGCTCCTGACATCCACCAGCAGAAGGTGGTTGTCGGTACCGCCGGACACAAGGGTAAAGCCGGCGCCCGCGAGCTCTTCGGCCAGCGCCTTGGCGTTTTTCAGGATTTGGGCCTGGTAAAGGCGGAACTCTTCCGTCATCGCTTCTTTCAGCGCCACCGCTTTCGCAGCGATGACATGCATGAGCGGCCCGCCCTGGATGCCGGGGAAGACGGCTTTGTCAATCGCCTTGGCCAGGTCGGCCCGGCACATGATCATGCCACCCCGCGGCCCGCGCAGCGTCTTGTGGGTCGTCGTTGTCACCACATCGGCGTGGGGAATGGGGCTGGGATGCAGCCCCGCGGCCACCAGTCCGGCAATGTGGGCCATGTCGACAAACAGCATGGCGCCCACTTCACGGGCAATCTCGCCCAGTTTGGCAAAGTCGATGATGCGCGGATAGGCGCTGGCGCCGGCCACGATCATCTTGGGCCGCTGGCGAATGGCCTCGGTGCGGACGGCGTCGTAATCGAGCTGATGGGTAGTGGGATTTACGCCGTAGGGAATAACTTTAAAATATTTGCCTGAGATGTTAACCGGGCTGCCATGGGTGAGATGGCCGCCGTGGGCTAAATTCATGCCCATGATGACGTCGCCGGGCTCAAGCAGGGCGAAATAGACGGCGGTGTTGGCCTGCGCGCCCGAATGGGGCTGGACATTGACATGCTCGGCCCCAAACAGCGCTTTGGCCCGTTCAATGGCCAGTTTCTCGACAATATCCACATATTCGCAGCCGCCATAGTAACGGTGGCCGGGATACCCCTCGGCATACTTGTTGGTTAGTATTGATCCCTGGGCTTCCAGTACCGCTTTGCTGACAAAGTTTTCCGAAGCGATAAGTTCCAATTTGTTTTGCTGGCGTTGACGCTCCAGGTCTATCGCCTGAGCGATTTCGGGGTCAATTCCGGCAAGTACGTTCAAAACTGCTTCCTCCTTCGCCGCAGATGTTTAGCTTTCTGGGTTAGCCGGCCATTCGTAGACGGCACGAGCCCCGCCGATAAGTTTCGGCCGGGTGCGCGCCGCCGTTACCGGCGCTTGGCCGATAACTCTTTGCTGAAGACGGACGGGTACCGCGACCCGCCGTAGATGCATACCGATTAGCGTGGCGCCGATGTCCAGCCCGGCATGGGCCTGAATCGTTTCAACCACCACCGGGTCGGCAAACTGGCGCATGGCCCGCGCCGCCAAAGCGCCGCCCGCCTTGGGCACCGGCACGACGGTGACCTGTTCAAGGCCGTACTGCTCCATGGTCTGGCGCTCGACAACAAGGGCCCGGTTTAAGTGTTCACAGCACTGAATAGCCAGTCTCACCTGAAATTCGCCGGCCACGGTCATCAGCCCGGCTAAAATTTCCCGTGCCACCGCGTCCGAACCGGCCGAGCCGATTTTAGCCCCTTGCACCTCACTGGTGCTGCAGCCAACAACCAGAATCTGCCCGGGCGCCAGCCCGGCCGCCGTAATAAGCTCCCGGACCGCCCGCTCGGTCTGCTCGCGAATGGTCAGGTTGTCCGCCATACGTCATCCCTCCGCCTATTCTGCTTCCAGCCTGGCGATCTGGTCCACCCGCCGGGCATGACGGCCGCCGGCGAACTCGGTGGCGAGCCATTTGGCCACGATGGCCCGGGCCAAGCCCGGCCCGATGACCCGCTCGCCCATGGTGAGAATATTGGCGTCATTGTGTTCCCGGGACATCTGGGCCGAATAGACGTCATGGCATAGGGCCGCCCGGATGCCCTTGATCTTGTTCGCGGCGATGGACACGCCGATGCCGGTACCGCATATAATAATGCCCCGGTCACATTCGCCGGCAGCCACCGCTTGGGCAACGCTACGGGAAATGTCGGGGTAATCTACCGAATCGGTCGAGTAGGTACCAAAATCGCGGTAGGCGATTTTCTCCTCATCCAAAAACCGCTTGATTTCTTCTTTAAGGCGAAATCCGCCGTGATCACTGCCGATCGCTACTAACATTCGACATGCACTCCAATTCCTGTCCTATTTTTCCCTTTCTTGTTCTGCGGCAGCGCCACCATCTCCTGCTAACGCGCGGATTTTTTCCCAAACTTTAGCGAGCATGGCTTCAAGCTGGCGAGCGCAAACCTCATATTCCGCTTCGTCGCCGCCGAACGGATCGGCCACATCGCAGGTTTCGCCGGCAAATTCGGCCAGGGTAAACGTTTTGCCTGCCGCTTGGGGCATGGCGCGCACCAAGGCCTGCTTATGCGCATCCGTCATCGTCAGAATAATGTCGGCTACCTGCACAAATTCAGGGGCAATCTGTCGCGACCGGTGGGCAGACAGGTCCAGGCCACGCCGCTTCATGACCGTCTGGGCGCCATGGGAAGCAGGCAGCGCCTCGCCGGCCGCCAAACCGGCCGACAGTACCTTGATGCGGTCGGTCAGGCCGCTTGCTTTGATTTTCGCTGATAAAAGCGCCTCAGCCATCGGACTGCGGCAGGTGTTGCCGGTGCACACAACCAAAATACGCAGCATCTTTCCTTTCAACCCCTATATAGTATGTCCGCTTAATCAGCATCATTTTCGCCTCGTCTACGGCTATTACCTGCTAGAAATGGAAAGTAGCAGAAAAACCGCAAAGTACGCGAAGAACACGAAGGGTTACGCGCGCGACATTCGTCGCGCAAGCATAGTTTACTTTGCGTCCTTTGCGCACTTTGCGGTTAAAAAAGCGGTTATTCTCACCACAGCGCCGTCCACAGGACATGCAGGCCGAGGGCGATAAGGACGGCGCCGCCGATTGCCGCGGCCCGCTCGCCGATAAAGGAGCCGACCCGCCGCCCCAGCCCCAGGCCGAAGACGGCGATGGCAAAAATAACGGCGCCGAGAATAATGCTCAATTTAATAAGATCCACATCCATCATGCCCAGGCTGAAGCCGGCCGCCAGTGCGTCAATGCTTACGCTGACCGCCAGCATGACCAGCGTCAGGCCCTGCAAGGGGTGACTGACACTATCCACGGCGTCACCGCCGGCAAGGTTTTCCTTAATCATATGAAGACCTAAGCCGGCCAGCACCAGCGCGCCCAAGGCGCTGGCCCAGTTTTGCACCGTCGCCGCCGGCAGGTCAATATGGTAGGTGCTCACATGCTCGACCACCGAACCTAACCAGTGGCCCACATAGTAGCCGGTTAGAATCATAATAATGTGAAACAGGGCAAAAACGGCCGCCGACCGGACGATAACCCTCAGTCTGACCCGGTTCATACCAATGGGCACGGCCACGGAAAACAAATCGGTCCCGAGCGCCGCGCTCAGCACGAATAGTTCCAGAACGCTCAATCCCCCCACCTCCGCACAGTAATGTATATGAGCGGAGGCAAGAACTTATCCTGGAAAGTTCATCATGCCTGCAAAATGCGGTAGCCGGCCGCTTTGCGCAGCCGGTTCATGACCGCCAGACCGAGACCGCTCTCGGTAATGCCTTCGGCATAGATAATGTCTACCGGCCAGGTATCAAAGTGGCGCAGCGCCTGGTAGAGGTTGGCGGCAATCGCGGCGGCATCGCCCCGTGGGCCATACACGGCCTTAACCACCGCCGGCGGCAGCAGCGCCGCCGTTTCCGCCGAAACGACCGCCCCGACCCGCCGGCCCGCAGCCAGCGCTTCCGTCACCTTGCGCCGCACCAGGGCGGCGGCGCCTGCGCCTTCCACCAGCGTCATCGGCGCGGCCGGAGCATAATGGGTGTATTTCATCCCCGGCGAACGGGGTCTGGCCGTACTCTGCGCCAGGGCCGGATCAACCTCGACCTCGCCCAGCGTATCCAGCAGCATTTCCAGGGTAATGCCCCCGGGCCGGAGCAGCGTCGGCACCGGCGTGGTGCAGTCCACCACCGTGGATTCTACGCCAATGTCGCAGGGGCCGGCGTCCAGAACGGCATCGATGCGGCCGCTGAGGTCAGCCAGTACCGCCTGCGCCGTCGTCGGGCTGGGACGGCCGGAGGTATTGGCACTGGGCGCCGCGACCGGCACCCCGGCCAACCGGATAAGATCCCGCGCCACGGTCGACGCCGGCAGCCGCACGGCTACCGTGCTCAGCCCACCGGTAACCGCGTCCGGCACAACGTCCGTCCGGTCAAAGACAATGGTCAGTGGCCCCGGCCAGTAACGCGCCATCAGCGCCGCCGCGTTGGCCGGAATACGGCGGGCAAGCCTCGCCACGTCGCCGCTGTCGGCGATGTGCAGGATGAGCGGGTTGTCCGACGGCCGCCCCTTGGCGGCATAGATGCGCGCCGCCGCCTGTGCGTCCAGACCGTTGGCGCCCAGGCCATATACCGTCTCGGTCGGAAAGGCGACCAGGCCGCCACGCCGCAGGATAGCGGCCGCTTCCGCCAGGATGCGCTTGTCAGGATAGTGTTTATCAACAAGGTAATACTTAGTTTCCATGCTCTCTCTCCTCACCGGTCGCGCCGCATGATCACGACGCGCTCAATGCCGGCGTAGTCCCTGATGACGGCTTCGACCCCAAGGCCGCTCATTGCGGCCAGGCCGGCCACTGCCGCCGCCTGGCCGCGGCCAACCTCGACGGCCAAAAAACCGCCTTCGTTAAGATGTCCCGGCGCCCCGGCGACGATACGCCGGTAAAAATCCAGGCCATCCGCCCCCCCGGCCAGCGCCGTGCGGGGCTCGTGCCGGACCTCGGGTTCGAGGCCGGCCAGGTCGCCGTCCGGTATATAGGGCGGGTTGGAAACAATGGCGTGAAACGTCCGTCCGGCAACCGGGGCAAAAAGGTCGCCTTGTTTTAAGGCAAGGCGTGCCGCCACGCCGTGCTTTTGAGCATTGGCGGCGGCAACCTTGAGGGCACCGGGGGAAATATCGACCCCTACGCCGGTGGCCGCCTTTAGCCGGTGGAGCAGGCTGACGATAATCGCGCCGCTGCCCACCCCCAGATCGAGGATGACAGGGGCGGATACCCCGGCGAGGCGCGCCAGCGCCGCCTCCACCAGTACCTCGGTGTCGGGGCGCGGCACGAGCACATCGCTCGTCACAATAAAATCAAGGCCCATGAACTCCTTATGGCCGGTAATATAAGCCACCGGCACGCGCAGCGCCCGCTGCTTGACCGCTTCACGAAAAGCGGCCAGCTCCGCCGGCTCCAGCGGCTGGTCATAATTCAGATAAAGGTAAAGGCGGTCCCGTCCCAAGATGTGGGAAAGCAGCACTTCGGCGTCAAGGCGCGGCGTAGCCACGCCCTTGTCGCGGAAGTACTGCCCCGTCCAGTTTAAGATGGCGCCGATTGTCCAGGTCTTGTGCTCTTTGGCGTTCATGTTATCCGACCTGCTTCAGCCGTTCGGCCTGATCGGCGGTGATGAGCGCATTGATGAGCTCGTCCAAATCGCCGTTTAAGATAAAGTCCAGTTTATGCAGCGTCAGGCCGATGCGGTGATCGGTCACGCGGCCCTGCGGGAAGTTATAGGTGCGGATGCGCTCACTGCGGTCGCCGGTGCCGACCTGGCTTTTGCGCGTTTCCGCCAGCTGTGCCCGCTGCTCTTCCTGCGCCGCCTCGAGCAGTTTGGCGCGCAGCACGCGCATCGCTTTCTCGCGGTTTTTAATCTGCGACTTTTCGTCCTGGCACTGCACCACGATGCCGGTCGGCAGGTGGGTAATGCGCACGGCCGATTCGGTCTTGTTGACGTGCTGGCCGCCGGCGCCGCTGGCGCAGTAGGTGTCGATGCGGAGGTCATTCGGATTAATGACCACGTCGTCCACATCATCGGCTTCCGGCAGCACGGCTACCGTCACCGTCGAAGTATGGATGCGGCCGCTGGCTTCCGTTTCCGGCACGCGCTGCACGCGGTGCACGCCGCTCTCGTACTTGAAGCGCGAGTAAGCGCCGTCGCCCTGGATACTGAAGACCACTTCCTTAAACCCGCCCAGGTCGGAGCTGTTGGCGTCCAAGAGCTCTACCCGCCAGCCCTGGGTCTCGGCGTAGCGGGTATACATGCGAAAAAGGTCGCCGGCGAAGAGGGCCGCCTCATCGCCGCCGGCGCCGGCCCGGATTTCGATGATAACGTTTTTCTCATCGTTGGGGTCCTTGGGCAGCATCAGGATGCGCAGCTCCTCTTCCAGCCGGACGCTTTGCTCTTTAAGTTCGGCCAGCTCGGCCTCCACCATTTCGCGAAAATCGTCATCCAGTTTTTCCTTCAGCATTTCCCTGGCATCTTCCATCCCTTGCAGCACCTTTTTGTACTCCCGGAACTTCGTGACAATCTCCGTGAGTTTGGCATGGGCCTTGGCGTGTTTCTGCCATTCGCTTTGGTTGGCAATAATATCAGGGTCGCTGATCAAATTTTCCAATTCCAGGTATTTATCTTCAATCGCCTGCAATTTATCCAGCATTGGCATTCACCTCCTCCGTTGTCGCTGCCGGGTCATCCGGCTTCACCGCTTCCAGGGCGCGGATGGCCACTTCGATCTGGTCGTCGCTTGGTTCGCGGGTGGTCAGCTTCTGCAGCCACAGGCCGGGAGCAATGGCGCAGCTTACCCACCGCTTGTCACTGCGGCCGGCAAAGCGGATAATCTCGTAGCTAATGCCGGCAATGACCGGCAGCAGGAGAATCCGCGACAGAATGCGCAGCCACAGGTCGGGCCAGCCTAAAAAGGCGAAAACGATAATGCTCACTACCATGACAATCAGCAGGAAATTGGTGCCGCACCGGGGATGGAGCGTGCTGTAGGCCCGCACATGCTCTACGTCTAAGGGCGCGCCTGCTTCAAAGGCATGAATGGTTTTATGCTCCGCACCGTGGTACTGAAAAACGCGCTGAATATCTTTCAGCAGCGAGATGCCGTAAATATAGGCGATAAAAATGGCCAGGCGTAACAGGCCTTCCATCAGGTTGAGGATACGGGCGTCAGCGGTGACGCCGTGCAGAAATTTGGCGGCATAGGTGGGAATGACGACAAAGAGCAAGATGGCCAGCCCAAAGGATAGGACCATGGTCATGGCAATGTCTCGCCCCGAGAGCGCCTCCTCCTCTTCGCCGGCGGCCTGGGCCGAAAACGAAAGGGCCTTTAGGCCGTAGACCAGCGATTCGACTAACGCCACTACGCCGCGGAGCAGGGGTTTTTTCAAAAGGGGATAGCGGTCGGTAAGCGAGGTCAGCGGTTCTTTGCTGACGACAATGCTGCCCGAAGGCTCGCGCACGGCTGTCGCAATATAACCCGGCCCGCGCATCATGACGCCTTCGATAACGGCTTGGCCGCCGATTGTAATTTTGCTCTTCACGGCTGTTCTCCTCTCCAATAAATCAAGAGTGGCCGGCGCCGGCAAAAACGTCCACATACAGCGAGAGCAGAGCACTAGCTGCTCTGCTCCGATGTTAAGCTTATTCTTGGCCGTAGCGCTTATTGAATTTCTCGATGCGGCCACGGGCAGCGACCGTACGCTGTTGGCCGGTGAAGAAAGGATGGCACTTGGAGCAAACGTCTACACGCAGTTCTTTTTTAACAGAACCAGTGGTGAAGGTATTGCCGCAACCGCATACGACTCTTGCTTCACCGTACTTGGGATGGATTTTTTCTTGCATCGTATCCTGCACCTCACTTTATCTAACCTTTACGGGTAACCTTTTACGGGACTTTGCTTCCACGCTACGTTATTATAGCACAACGGCGCCGCGTGTGCAACAACTAGTATTTACGGCTAGTCCCGGGGCTATACCGCCTACCGTGGAAAGTGGCAATCGGGAAGTGGTAAGTGGTGGAACGTTAGTATTTTAGCCGGGATAAACGGTGAAACTACCCAGGCGCAGGCGGGGAAAGCGGCGCGCCAATTCGGCCAGGAAGGGACGTACGCCTATCGGCTCGGCAGATGATGGCGGCATGGCGGCCAGAAACAAATCGGGGTCGAAATTGAGGTTGCGCAGCTGCACCATATCCACCCCGGTTTCCGCAAGAAAATCATACCAGGCCGCCGCCTCCTCCGGCCGGTCGTTAAACCCGGGGAAAAGCAGCATATTGAGCGAGACGTAAACCCCCTTCGCTTTGGCGTAACGGATCGACGCCTTCACATCGTCCAGGCGGTAACCGGCGCGGTAATAAGCTTGGTACGCGTCGGGGCGGGCGCTGATAATGCTTACCCGCATGCTGTTTAGGCCGGCGTCGACAATTTGGGCGATGCCGTCGGTATAGCCGGCGTTGGTATTAATGTTAATGATGCCCCGGCCGGTTTGGGCCCGAATACGGCGCACCGCGGCGGCAATGACGCCGGCAGCCAGCGACGGCTCGCCTTCACAGCCCTGGCCGAAACTGATGATGGCGTCCGGCGCGCCGGTCAGGTGATATGTGCCAACCTCCGCCACTTCTTCGGCCGTCGGTTGAAAAGCAATGCGGCTTTGCGGCGCCGGACAGCACTCGGCCGACTGCAGGGAAATGCAGCCCAGGCAGTTGGCGTTGCAGGCCGGCGACACAGGGATCCCCGCCTCCCACCGCCGGTAAAAGAGGTTCTGGGCCGTGCAGCAATGCCACTTGAGCGAACAGTGCGCCAGATGGTCCACCAGGCGGTTGTTGGGCAAATCCTTCTTGACCCGGGCGATGCGGCGGGACAGGTCGGCGGTATTGTAGCGGGCCGGATCCCATTTATCGTTGGCGGCGCTCTGTATTGCAGCCACATACATTTCGTCCTTATACAAAGCGACGGCCGTGTAGCCGAACAGGGGCAGCGGCGGCGCCCCCTCCTGCCGGCGAAAAGCGGGCAGATGGGTACGGGTGTAGCCGACCGGCAGCATGGCGGCCACCGCCAGGAGCGGCCCGGCAAGGGGTTCGATCTTATCCTTTCGGGCGGCCAGGGCCGTCCGGCCGGGCAAAAACATGAGCTCAGCCCCTTCCGGGAGGGGAATCATTTCGGCAGGGCTTAGCCTGACCGTGGCAGAGCCCGACCGCCCCACGGCCTGATAGCCCGGAGCATCAAAGATATTGCCGTTTGGGTCGGCATATAACGCGGTAACTAGACCCATCACTTCCACCTACTTGTTAAACGCGTTCATCGCTTTGTTCAGTCCGTCTTTGAGGATGGCCTCCACCGCATCGGCGGCGCGGACAATGGCCTGGTCGATCAGGGGCGCCTCGTCCGGCGCAAACTTGCTCAGGACATAATCGGCCGTCGCCCACCCTTGCGGCGGCCGGCCGATACCGACCCGCACGCGGGCAAAAGTATCGGCGCCAAGGTGCGCCAGGATGGATTCAATTCCCCGGTGGCCGCCGCTTGAGCCCTTCATGCGCAAGCGCAGCCGTCCCACCGGCAGGTCGAGGTCGTCGAAAACAACAATAATGTCTTCGGCCGCCAGTTTGTACCAGCGGGCAATCTCGCCCACGGCGCGGCCGCTTAAATTCATGTATGTCTGTGGTTTGACCAGAAGCACGGCGCCGGCACCCCGGTACTCGGCCACCTCGGCCTCGTGGCGACGACGCCAGTCGCCGATGCCCCACCGGCGTGCCAGCTCGTCTATTACCATAAAGCCAACGTTATGGCGGGTGGCACTGTACTCCCGACCGGGGTTGCCCAGGCCCACAATCACTTTCATCGGTTCTTTTCCTCCGTTTTGGTCAGAATTTCGTCGACAGTCACAAACCGGTAACCCTTGGCTAAAAGGTCGCGGATAATGTGGCGCACCGCCTCCACCGTTTGGGCGCGGGACGCGGTGGCCGCTACGCCGTCGCCGTCATGGAGCAGGATGATGGAGCCGTTTTTAACTTTGCTGACGGTGCGGGCAACAATAACGTCCACCCCCGGGTTGGTCCAGTCGCGGCTCATGACCGACCACTCGACCACTCTGATGCCCTTTTCGGCCATGACGTCCATCACGACGGCATCGCGGAAGCCATGGGGCGGCCGGACAATGCGCGGCGGCGCCTGGCCAGTGATAGCCGCCAGCACCGCGCCGGTGCGGTCGACCTCCGCGGCAATCGTCTCCCGGTCGGCCTTTAAGAGATCGATATGGTTATATGTATGATTGCCAAGCTGATGCCCTTCCGCCACGATCCGTTTCACCAGGTCAGGGTGTTTTTCCGCGTTTTTGCCGATGACGAAAAAGGTGGCCGGCACCTGATATTCTTTTAGTATGTCCAAAATCTGGCCGGTATAGGGCGGATAGGGGCCGTCGTCAAAAGTGAGGGCCACCAGTTTCTGCGATGAGTCGCCTTCGGAAAAAGCCGGCCCGTAAAAGTCCGTTCCCGGCAAAACGGCATTAAGCGTAAGCACGAAACCGGTAAGAATCCCCAGGACGGCCACGCCCAGTCCCAGGCGCGCCGGCCGCCGCAAGATCCGCAAGTAGTCGAGGACCAGGCTGATGACGACCACTGTTGTCAGCAGCCCGAGCATACTAATCAGCCGCAGCTTGGGTTCAAACATTTCCGGCCCCCATTTCCTTAAACATGATGAGCCATGGCCCCTGCGAATCGTAGGTAAAGCCGCCCGGCACAAAGCCATGTTTTTCATAGACGCGAATGGCCGGAGCGTTGTCCGGCCGGACTTCAAGGCGCACCCTTCTTGCCCGGCAGGAGCAAAAATAAGTGAGCGCCGCGTCCATGAGGGCGCTGGCGACGCCCCGGCCACGACACGCCTTGGTAACGGCGATCGACAGTATACGGGCGTCCGCCGCTTTGGCTGGCGCCACCGCCGAGCGCAAAAAGGCCAGTTTATTGAGCACAATTACTTTGAGTGGGTGCAGGCCGAAACCATAGCGGCCCGTAACCCACCGCCACGCCCAGCGAAAAAGCGCTCCACTCAGGACGGCGCGCCGCCACAGGCCGGATAAGCGGGCCGGTGCAAAGCAATAGCCTACGATCGCATCCCCTTCGCGGGCGACAAAAGCCGCCGCCGGCTCGGCGTCATACACCAGGGAGAAAACATCGATCATTGCCTGCGGATTAGGCAAACGCCCGCCGCAATGATGGAGCACGCTCTCTTTAAAGCACTCGGTAAAAATCGCGGCAATGGCCGGTATATCCGCCGCCGTGGCCTGCTCAATGCGCATGGCGCCGCCTCCTTCAACGTATTAACCACGAAGGACACCCCTTCGCGTTCTTCGCGTACTTAGCGGTTTTGGGGTTGCTTACCGATATTTAACAAAATGAGATTGCCGCCCCTTGCGCCGGCAATCTCACCAGACAGTCGCTGTTAATCGTCAAAGAGCTTGCTCACCGACAGATCGCCGAAAATGCGGATGATGGCCTCGCCAAACAGCGGCGCTACCGACAACACCTTAATTTTCGGCGTCCGCTTCTCCGGTGGAACAGGGATAGTGTTGGTGACGATAAGCTCCTTAATATTGGAGTTTTCCACCCGCTCGACCGCCGGCGGGCTGAGCACCGGGTGGGTGCAGCAGGCGTAAACTTCCTTGGCGCCGAACTGGGCCAGCGCCCGGGCGCCTTCGGTAAGCGACCCGGCCGTGTCCACGATGTCGTCGATGATAACCGCGGTCTTGCCTTCGACGCTGCCAATAAGGTTCATAACCTCGGCCACGCCCGGCGCCGGGCGGCGTTTTTCAATGATGGCAATCGGCGCATGCAGGCGGTCGGCCAGCTGCCGGGCCCGCGTGACGCCGCCCAGGTCGGGGGAAACGACAATCAGGTCTTCCAATTTTTTCGCGGCGATATATTCGGCCAGAATCGGCACACCGAGCAGATGGTCTACCGGAATGTCGAAAAAGCCCTGTATTTGGCCGGCATGCAAATCCATGGTAACAACACGCGTTACCCCGGCGGTTGTCAGCAGATTGGCGACCAGTTTGGCGGAGATGGGTTCCCGGCCCCGCGTCTTGCGATCCTGCCGCGCGTAGCCGTAATAGGGAATTACGGCGGTGATATGACGGGCCGAGGCCCGTTTGAAAGCGTCGACCATGATTAAGAGTTCCATCAGGTTGTCGTTTACCGGCTGGCTGGTCGGCTGAATGATGAAAACATCCTTGCCGCGCACGCTCTCATCAATGATAACCTGAATTTCGCCGTTGTTAAAGCGGCCCACGAAGGCATCGCCCACCGTCAGGCCGAGATAAGACGCAATTTCCTCGGCCAACGCCGGATTAGCGTTACCGGTAAAAATGCGCAGTCGTTTACCGTCGTCTAAAATCATTGTCCGCAAACCTCCAGATACAAGCCGCGCCGGCAGCGCCAGGCCTGTTACTTTTTCCGGTGCTTGTCCGCCCATCCTTCGATGTTGGTCTGCCGGGCACGGGCCACTCCCAGGGCGGACGGCGGCACGTTCTTGGTAATTGTCGAGCCGGCAGCCACATAAGCGCCTAAGCCCACCGTCACCGGCGCCACCAGGTTGGTGTTACAGCCGATAAACGCGTCGTCCTCAATGATGGTGCGGTATTTTTGCTTACCGTCGTAATTGACGGTAATCGTACCGGACCCAATATTGACCCGTGCGCCCATATCGGTGTCACCAATATAGCTAAGATGGGGAATCTTGCTATTTTCCCCGATCTGCGAATTCTTCACTTCGACAAAGTTGCCGATTTTAACGCCCCGGGCCAGAACCGTACCCGGCCGGAGATGGACATAAGGACCGACCGTCACGTCGTCGCCAATTTGGCACTCGTGCGCATACGTAAAGTGGATAGTGGCATTGTCGCCCACCGTCGTGTCCTGTATACGCGTGCTGGGACCGATGACGCAGCCCTGCCCAATCATCGTCCGGCCTTCCAGCCAGGTAAAGGGATAAATGACGGTATCCGGAGCGATCTGGACTTCGGCGTCAATAAACGTACTGGCCGGATCCATAATAGTAACGCCGCTTTCCATCAGCGCCGTCAGCTTGCGCCGGCGGATGATCCGCTCGGCCTCAGCCAGTTGCAGGCGTGAATTGATGCCCAGCGTCGCCTGGTAATCAGCCGCCGGCAAGGCCCAGACTTTGGCGCCTTCGTTTACTAAAATGCCGATCACATCAGTGAGGTAATATTCACCTTGGGCGTTGTCGCGGCGCACCCTTCGCAGGGCGCGAAACAGAGCCGGCCCTTCGAAACAGTAAATGCCGGTGTTTACTTCATTAACCGCCTGTTCGGCCGAGCTCGCGTCTTTTTGCTCAACAATCTTGAGCACCTGGCCGTCAGCGCTGCGGATAACCCGTCCATAACCGGTCGGGTCGGGCATATGGGCCGTCAGGACGGTCGCCGCGGCCCGCTGCGCGCGGTGCTGAGCTACCAGCCCTTTCAGCATCTCCCCCTCGAGCAGGGGCGTGTCGCCACAGAGCACCAGGACCGTGCCCTGAAAGTCGGCCAGTTTGCTTTCCGCCTGCATTACGGCATGGCCGGTACCTAATTGTTCGGCCTGAACAACGAACTCTGCCTGACCCTCCAGTTCGGCCGCCACCGCTTCGGCGCCGAAGCCGATTACGACGATATTCCGGGTCGCTCCCGCTTGGCGGGCCGCATCCAGCACATGCTGCACCATAGGCTTACCGCCCACCTTGTGCAGCACCTTGGGTAGGGCCGATTTCATCCGTGTGCCCTTGCCGGCCGCCAGCACAAGCGCCGCTAGTTCAGACATACCGTACCTCCTGCTTTCGCCGGCCGGTAACCCTCCAACCGGCGAGACTCGCTAGCTTTCTAACCATTTTCCCTTTCGACACCGTCTGCCATATTCCTCTCCAGGACCAAAATATCCTAACCTTTTGATTAGTCGGTTTATTCACGCCCGCTTAGAGCAAGCTAACCGTGTAGCCTTCGCGGCGCAAGTTTGCCAGGATTTCATCGGTATGGAGGGCATCGCGCGTTTCCAGGCTGAGCTCCACGACGGCCTGGCCGAGCGGTACGTTGCGCGCTACCCGGTCATGATAAACATGAATGACATTGGCCCGGGACTTGGCAATGACGGCTAGCAGCCGCTGGAGCTCCCCGGGACGGTCGAGGACCAGGGTCGTCATTTTTACGCGGCGGCCGGCTTTTACCAGGCCGCGTTCAATAATGCGGGAAATAAAGTTGACGTCGATATTGCCGCCGGACAGGATGCAGGCCAGTTTGCCCTTGGCGGGGATTTTGCCATGGAGGACGGCCGCCAGGCTTACCGCCCCGGCGCCCTCGACCATGAGTTTGGCCCGCTCCAGCAGCATGAGAATGGCGCCGGCGGTGGCCTCATCATCAACGACCACCACATCGTCTACATATTTGTCAATAATGGCGAAGGTAAGATCGCCCGGTACTTTGACCGCTATCCCGTCAGCCATGGTTACGGCGTCGGGAGTAGTTTTAATTTCATGAGCCTGTTTCGACATATAGACCGCCGGCGCGCCCTGGGCCTGGACCCCGTAAATTTTCACATGGGGAGCCAGTTCCTTGACTGCGGCGGCGATGCCGGCGATGAGGCCGCCGCCGCCAATCGGGGCAACGATGGCCGACACGTCGTCGAGGTCGCGCAAGATTTCCAGTCCCACCGTCCCCTGACCGGCGATAACGGCCGGATCGTTAAAAGCATGAATAAAGGTCTGGCCCTTTTCCGCCTGTACCTGTTTGGCCTTTTGGAACGCCTCGTCGTAGACCGCGCCGGCAAGCAGCACCTCCGCGCCATAACCGCGGGTGGCCATGATTTTCGCCAGTGGCGCTACTTCCGGCATGACAATGGTTGCTCTTATCCCGGCCAGCCTGGCGGCAAACGCCACCCCCTGGGCGTGGTTGCCGGCAGACGCGGCGATCACCCCCCGTCGCTTTTCGGCTTCGGTGAGCGAGTGAATCTTGTTGTAGGCCCCGCGAATTTTGAAAGAACCGGTTTTCTGCAGGTTTTCCAGCTTCAGGTATACATCGCAGCCAGCCATGGCGCTGAAAGTGTGGCTATAGTCAAGGGGTGTGCGGTGAACAAGGCCGGCAAGGGCTTCCTGAGCTTGTTTGACATCGTTTAGCGTGACGGCAATATTATCCATCTATGTCAGCCTCCGCTTTTTCGTGCCTATCAGACCAAGGCCGGTCTAATATCTGTTTTCTTAGTATGCTCATCCACTGCGTGTAAGATAAGCAGGGCTACATAGTCTTCCACTAGTTTTTCCTGCGGCTCGGCCGTGGCTACCAGGACACCGGTGCCGACGACCTGGGCCCCCACTTCCTGGGCCAGATCAACAAGCCCGCGCGCGGTGCCGCCAGCCTTCATGAAATCGTCGATGATAAGCACCCGCGCGCCCGCCGGGACGGCCCGCTTGGCCAGCGACATCGTCTGAATGCGACGCGACGACCCTGTCACATAGTTGATGCTTACCGCCGGTCCTTCGGTCACTTTACTGCCGCGCCGCACAATGACAAGCGGCACGTTGAACGCCCGGGCCGTGGCAAAAGCAAGGGGAATCCCCTTAGTTTCCACGGTCATGACACAATCGGGTGCCAAATGCTGAAAGCGGGTCATAAACACCTCGCCTATTTGCAGCATCAGCTGGCTGTTAAACAAAATATCGGACATATACAAAAAACCGCCGGGAATAATCCGGTCGGCACTCTTTAGCTGTTCGGCCAGGCCGGTGAGCAAACCGTTAATAGCCGCTGCCTCCTGCTGCGGCAGGTAGCGCACGCCGCCGGCAGCGCCGCTCACTGTTTCGAGCGTCCCCAAGCCAAAGCTCTGCAGCGCTTGTTTTATGGTAAGAATATCTTCGCTGATGGTGGACTTGGCGGCGCCGAAGAGTTCGCTGAAATACCCAAGCGAAAACAGGTGGTGCGGCCGGTCAACCAGCAATTTGGTAAGCGCCACTACCCGTTCCACTCTCCGTACTTTTTCCATATATTTACCCCCATTGTCAGGAAAGCTAGCGAATAATTTGTTCGTTTTAAATATTTTTATTCATGTTCTCTGCCAAAGCAGCAATTCCTGCTCAAAGTAAAAAAAAGTATGAAGGTATGATGTATGAGGTATGAGGTTACTTCTCACTTCATACTTCATACTTCATACTTCATACTTCATACTTCATACTTCTTACTTCTTACTTCTTACCCCTGCACCAGGCTGCGCACCATTTCCAGATCGCTGGGTTTGTCGACATCGATCCCCAGTTCCGGGTAGCGCGACTCGATGACGGCGCCGGTGATGCCCAGCATCGCCGCTACCCGCTTCTCCACTTCCGGCAGCATCAGGCGGCCGAAGATGAATTTGAAGACAAAACTCCAGCCCAGCAGGCAGCACAGTTTAAACGGGTTTTTGCGGTTTTCGATGATGCGTTCGGCCACCGCCATGCAGCGCGGCACGATGGCCGGGTTGACCAGAAAGATGTTGCCGCCCGTATAGGTACCTTCCCGAAAGCGCACATAAGTGCGCTTGTTGCCGGGATAGTAGCGCTCATTGTCTTCCCGCCGGACAATAGGATAATATAAATCGGCTTCCACCCGGCTGCATTGGGCCAAAAAATCCTGGATGGCCTCCGGCGTCACCAGCGGGATGTCGGCGGTTACGACCAGCACTTTGCGCTCATGGCCCAAGGCGGCCATGCCGCGGCTAATGGTTTCGACGATTGTCCTGCCGCCTTCCACGACCACGGCGCTGGGGGGCAGCCCGCAGTTTGCCAGTTCTCTGGCCGGACCGACGACGAAGATGCGGCCGACCTGCGGACAGGCTGCCAATGCTTCGGCGACAAATGTTACCATGGGCTTGCCGGCGATATCAATCATTGCTTCATACGGCTGGGCCGAAACTTGCCGGAGCGGTTCGGCATTTTGGCCGCCGGCCAGGATAATGGCGTCATACATACGGCGTGCTTCTCCCCCTAGTGTCAAATCCGGCGTTAATATGGCCGGTCGCTGCTTTGCCGTTCGTTTAAATCCTGCAGTAGCACCTGTTCGGAATTTTCCATATGTTCTCGGGCCACCTGTTGGGCCGCCTCGATATCCCGCGCCGCGATCGCCTCCACCAATTTCCGGTGTTCTTCCAGCGTGTTTTTCAGACGACCCGGATAGGCCATCGAAATAGTGCGGAAACGGGTAAACTGCTCACGCAGGTTATTGATAATGCCTACCAGACGGTCGTTGCGGCTGGCCCGGTACAAAATATCGTGAAACAGACTGTCAAGTTCCACGATTCTTTGGATTTCGCCCTTGTCAATTTCCTCCCCAATCTGGACTAACAGCCGCTCGAGCTGCTCAAGTTCCTCATCGGTAATACGCTCGGCCGCCAGCCCGGCGGCCAGAACGTCAAGGGCGGTGCGAATTTCAAACACCTCGTTGATGTCCTTGATGGACAGACCGGCTACATACGTGCCGCGCCGCGGGATCATGACGACAAATCCTTCCAGTTCCAGTTTCCGGATGGCTTCCCGCACCGGCGTACGGCTGACGCCCAATTCTTCGGCGAGTTGCGTCTCCATGAGCCGTTCCCCGGGTTTCAACAGGCCGCTGTTGATAGCGTTGCGCAGCGTTTCGGCCACCACCTCGCGCAGCGGTTGGTAACTATCCAGTTTAATCGGCAGTAAGCGCCGTTCCATTTACTCCTCCACCTTCATCAATGTCTCAGCTACAAAAATTTCCGCCGCAGTTTGCTGCCGAAGCATGGCTGCGATATGTTCGGCTTGCTCGCGGCCGGCGGCCAAACCAAAAACCGTCGGACCGCTGCCGGACATGAGACTGCCCAGCGCCCCCGCCTCGACCATCAACCGTTTAAGCCGGTCAATATCCGGGTAAGCGGGGATAGTTACGCTTTCCAGGACATTACCCAGTCCCGCGGCCACTGCGGCTAAGTCGGATTGCGCCAGGCTGCGGCGCATTGCGGCAATATCGGGACGGCGCCCAACCGCCTGGGGGCGGAAATTGCCGTAGACCCAGGCAGTGGACACGCTGACCGCCGGTTTAGCCAAAACGACAAAACACTGGGGCAAGGGCGGCAGCGGCGTAAGGATTTCTCCCCGCCCGGTAGCCAGCATGGTGCCGCCGTGCAAACAAAAAGGCACATCCGAGCCTAAAGCGGCGCCGAGCCGCTCAAGCTCATGACTATTTAAACCAAGTCCCCACAAGCGGTTGAGCCCGCGCAAGACAGCGGCGGCATCGGCGCTGCCGCCGGCTAGCCCTGCCGCCAGCGGGATGCGTTTGGTCAAGTGAATATGTACACCGCGATCAATCCGGAAAGTATCCCGAATTAAGGACGCGGCGCGATAGGCCAGATTGGTATGGTCGCATGCAAGGTCAGACCGGTCGCAGGTAACGGTAATATCCCTCTGCTGTTCGGTCAGGGTCACCGCATCAGCCAAGGTAATGGCCTGCATGATCATGACTACCTCATGGTAACCGTCGCTGCGCCTGCCCAGCACGTCCAGGGCTAAATTAATTTTGGCATACGCACTAATGGTCAGCATAGCCTTCAGCCGCTAGGCGCTCACTTGGCGGAGGGCAATTTCCTCCTGACTGGTCAGGATTTTATCAATATCGAGCAAAATGAGCAGCCGGTTATCCAGTTTGCCCACGCCGTTAAGATATTGGGCATCAAGCACAAAAGCGGGGGGCGGCGGCTCGATGCTGCTGGCCGGAAGACGCACTACTTCCGTAACGGCATCGACGATAATCCCCACCGTCTGGCCCTTCACTTCCACAATAACGATGCGCGTATCATCGGTATAGTCGGTCACAGTGAGGCCGAACCGCTTGCGCAGGTCAATCACGGGAATAATCCGTCCCCGCAGATTGATGATGCCCTCCATAAAGGCCGCTGCCTGCGGCAGCTTGGTAATCGGCGCCAGGCGGTTGATTTCCTGGACTTTGGTTATCGGCAGGCCGTACTCTTCGCTGGCTAACCGGAATATAACCAACTGGATTTCGGGAGCAGACTGGACGTTATCCATGGCACACCTCCACATAAACTCTGCGGCTGTAATATATTCTACGCTTCGGTAAGGTTCGCCTGCAACCGTCCAGCCATTTTTTTCATGTGACATGTCAAAAATGCTGCGCACCCGCCACCACCAGCTGGCCAACACCCGGCGTCTCATCCTCCCGGGGGGCTTGCCGCCGCGTCTCAGCAAACTCCTGGATGCTAGCCAGGACTTTATCGTATTTTTCGTAAAAAACAACAACAAGATCGCCGGGCCGGGCGTCGGCCAAAGCCCTGGCGACTGCTTCCGCTTCCCCCAGAATAGTGACAATGCGGTCTTCGGGAAACTGAGCTTCCAACACGCCGCGCCGGAGGAGCTCGGCCACTTCGCCGGGAGCACGGCCGCGCCGATCGGCATCTTCTTTGATATAGATGTAGTCAAAACCACGGCCGGCAATGCGCCCCACATTAACAATGACGTCGTCCCGCCGGTCGCCGGGCGCGGCAATAACACCGACCAGACGCGTTGCTCCCAGCCGCCGTACTGTGTTAATCAGGGCCTGGTACCCGGCGGGATTATGGCCGTAGTCAATACAAACGCGAATATCGCCCATTGTCAAGAGGTTGAGCCGTCCCGGATTTTGGTCAAAGGTTGCCAGTCCCTGCCGGATATAGGTCAGGGGCACTTTCAGGCAATAGCAGGCAGCGGCGGCTACTAAGGCGTTCTGCAAATTGTGAGCGGCAATGCCGCCAAGGGTGACGGGAATGTCGCCCACCGCGCTGATCGGGCGGGCGAGACTACCGCAGGCGGCATAGAGCATGCTATCTTTGACAAAGAAGGCTTTACCGCCAATCCCCAAATGACGGCGAACAACAATGTTATCCGCTTCGGTACTGAAATAGACCACCTCGCCCCGCACGCGGCCGGCAAGCCGCACGACGTACGGATCATCGGCGTTGAGCAGGGCATACCCCCCTGGCCGAACAGTTTCAACAACCAACGACTTGATATAGGCCAAGTCATCCAGGTCTTCGATGCCATCCTGGCCAAGGTGATCTTCCGTAATATTGGTAATGATGCCCACATCACACTGATCAAAGGCAAGTCCGCCGCGGACGATGCCGCCCCGTGCCGTTTCGAGCACGGCCACTTCCACCGTCGGGTCGGTCAGTACCGCCCGGGCGCTGGCCGGGCCAGTGGTATCGCCTTTCTGAATGCACTGCCCGCCGATATAAATGCCGTCGGTTGTCGTCATCCCCACGCAGTAACCGGCCGTGCGCCAAATATGGCCGATCATCCGCGTCACTGTTGTTTTGCCGTTGGTGCCGGTGATGGCAATAACGGGAATGCGGCCTTGGCCATCGGGGAATAGATAATCGACAATAGCGCCGGCTACGTCACGCGGTTTGCCGGCGCTCGGATAATGGTGCATGCGGATGCCGGGAGCGGCGTTTACTTCAATGACCGCGCCATTGCCAGGGCCGACCGGCTGGGAAATATCGCTGGCCACAATGTCCACCCCGGCGACATCAAGCCCGATGAGCATAGCGGCCCGCTCGGCCAGGCGGGCGTTGTCAGGGTGAACGATATCGGTTACATCGACGGCGGTGCCGCCGGTACTGAGGTTGGAGGTTTCCCGAATATACACGGTGCGCCCCGCCGCCGGCACACTGGCCGGCGTCAGGCCTTGCTTAGCGAGAACGGTCAGCGCGATGGGGTCAATTCTAATCTTGGTGAGCGGCTTTTCATGCCCTTCGCCGCGCAAAGGATCACTGTTTACTATCGCCACCAGCTCGGCGACCGTATGGACGCCGTCGCCTACCACATAGGCGGGAATACGCTCCGCCGCCGCCACCATTTTGCCATTAACGACGCATAGCCGGTACTGCCGGCCGGGAATATACTCCTCGACCAGTACTTCCCGGTCATGGGCGGCGGCAAAGGCAAAAGCCCGCTCGACCTCGGCCGCGTCGTGCACGTTAATGGTGACGCCCTTGCCTTGATTGCCGCGCAACGGTTTGAGCACCACCGGGGCGCCAAACCGCTCCCACGCTTTGACCGCCTGGTCGGCAGCGGTGACAATGACCCCTTGAGGCACAGTGATGCCGCCGGCGCCCAACACCTGCTTGGTGAGATGCTTGTCCGAAGCCAAATCGCCGGCCACCAGGCTTGTCCGGCCGGTGGTGGTGGCCCACACCCGTTGTTGGCGCCGGCCGTAGCCAAGCTGCAACAAATTGGCGTCCCCGATACGCAGAACGGGAATGCCCCGCCGCCGGGCCGCCTGGTAAATAGCACCCGTGCTCGGCCCGAGTTCATAGCTGTCCCCGGCTGCGCGGATCGTCCGGACCGCGCCGGCCACATCATAAGGCCGCCCCTCAATAACGGCGGTAAGCAGCCCGTAGGCCGCATAAGCGGCCTGCAAACCCGCCGGCGCCTGCCCAAAGCCGAAGGCGACGTCGTAGATCCCGGTCTTCCCTGCGCCGCGCGTCTTGCCAAAGGTCGCGTCATAACCGGCCAGGCACTGCAGTTCGAGGGCTACATGCTCAAAGATATGGGCAAGGTAGGTGCCCTCCTGCAGCCGCTTGACAAAGCCCCCGGCATAGCCCCGCGAACAATGATGCTCGGCAAGCCCAGGCAGCAGGGCCGTCAGCCGTTCGCTAAAACCCGGTATGGCCGTACTGGGTACATCGCTTAAGTCGCCCAGGTCGAGCTTAACCAGTACCACCGGCCGGTAACTGTAAATATTTGGCCCTTCCAGTACGCGCACAGACAGAATTTGCATAACCAAAGCCCCCTCTTACGATCGACCCATGTACGGCACGCGCCGTTTCAGGTCGTAGCCAAACCCGGCCGGCAGGACATGCATGATTATATTGGTAAGCGCCAGCGGGTCGTTGCGTTTGGATTCCGATATATTTGAGTGAACAATTCCTTTGCCGTCCACGATGGTAACGGTCTGGGAACCGATGACTTCGCAAGCGCCATCACGGGCGACGGCCAACGCCGTATCCTCGTCGATGCCTATTCCTAAAACATAAGGATTTTGGGCTACCGCCGCCAACAGACGGTTAATGCGGCCACGCTGCGCAAAATGCTGATCAATGACGACATCTTCCAAAAGCCCCATGCCGTGGGCCATACTGACGGTAGATTTTTTGGGCGTGTCACTGGAATCGCCATCCACAATCATGGTGTCGCTCATAACCGACGCGCCGGCGCTGGTGCCGGCGATAACCGTCCCGCGTTCATAGGCGCGGCGGATGGCCACGTCGGCGCGGGAGCCGCCCAGGATGCTCGTCAGCCTGAGCTGGTCGCCGCCGGTAAAGAAAATGCCGGTGGCACTCTCCAGTTCGGCCGCCTGGTTCGGGTCGTTGGCTGCCGCCCGATTGCTAATATACAGGACTGCCACCGCTTCAGCGCCTAACTCGAGGAAAAGCGTCCGGTACTCGTCGCCTACCACCCGCGGTTGTTCTGTCGCCGTGGTAATGACGGCGATGCGGGCCTGCCGGCCGCCGGCCATGGCAACGAATTTGCGCAGGATGAGACATTCGCCTTTTTTGTCTTCATTGCCGCCGATAATCAGGAGATTGCCGGCCTGCTTATCCGCCATATATGACCTCCGTCCGCTGTGGATGATGAGAATTGTCAATCACTTTCTATTTTTGCCACTGTCCATGGTGTTTATACAAAAAATTCCTACCCGTAACCGCCGACAAATGGCGTTCATATAATGGTCTAAAGTATTGCTCAAGGGGGGACTTTCGATGAACGTCCGACTCATCCATCTACCGCACCGACTGGACATGACGAGAATAAGCGAGGGCGCGTCCGGACCGCTTGTCGCCGAGTTGCAGCACATTCTCGCCGCCCGCGGGCTTTATAACGGAGATGTTCATGGCCGGTTTGACGCTGAGACCCGCGCCGCTCTGGCCCGGTTTCAGGCAGAGCAGCGCCTGCCGGTCACCGGCGAGCTGACGCCCCTCACCTTCTGCCGCCTACAGACAGCCGAAAAATTCACCGTCGAACCGGCGCCGCAACCACCGACGCGGGGCAAGAGCGGTCTTAGCCGTCCCCACATTCTCATCACCAAATCTAAACGCAACCTTACGCTGCTGGAAAACAATACACCCTTCCGCCAGTGGCCGGTAGCGATTGGCAAACCGCATACGCCCACGCCGGTCGGTAACTTTGCCATCGCCACCAAAATCCTTAACCCCGGCGGCGTCCTTGGTACGCGCTGGATGGGACTCAACTATGACTCTTACGGCATCCACGGCACCAATGCTCCATGGTGTATCGGCCAAATGGTTTCTAACGGCTGTATCCGCATGCACAATCCCCATGCGGAAGAACTATTTGCGCTAATTTTTATCGGCACGCCGGTTTACATCCGGGATTAAACGAATTAGACGATTGGCGATTTCGCCGGCCAGGTCGCGCCGGCGCTGCAAAAATTCTACCAGCGCTTGCCGTTCCACCGGGTCGGGCAGCCATTCATGGGGAATGTCATCGACCAGGGTGGTCAGCTGTTCGTCCCTGAGCGCCTGCACCCGAGCGACAAAAGGGGCAAAGTCCTGGGGCGTAAGAAAATGTTTGAGCAAAATGCCGTAGGACCGGCGATAATTGACGATGAGGCGGCTGGCCAGTTTAATTAGCCTGTCGGCCGTCCACACCCCGCGCCGAAACAAGTGTGAGTTATCAATGGCGTAAACGCGCCAGCCCGTTTCCTCCCGCCGGACAATAAGATTGCGGCGGTTATAGGTACGGTCGAGATTAAAAAACATATGGTCAAACAACATGACCCCGGCCAGTTCGCTTTTGTTTTCCGCCCGTTCGAGCAAGCGGCGCTGAACATAGCGAGTATCAGGTAAATAGCGGCAGGCAAAGTGCGGTCCCGGCGTTACTTGGGACCGCCTTAGCCACCGGCTCTGCCGCAGGACAGGCTCGTCAATATAAATAATATCCGCCGGCGGAAAGCATAAGCCCATAAGAACGCCAAACCGGGCAGCCAGATACTCATTGGCCAAGATTTTCGGTCCCAGGCGGTTATTTTGTAGTTTGACCACATAGACTTGCCCGTCGCCGGCGCGAAAGAGCTGCGGCGACGTAACGCCAAGCCCTACCGGGCCCAGATGTCTAATGGCTCTCAGCATGGTCTTCACCTCGCACAGCATCGCCAATACCTTACAATATATGCCAGACATGGCTAATACTTGCCGCCGGACACAAAAAATCCCTGGTTCGTGCGAACCAGGGACTTGTGGCGATTATGACGGTTTTTTCGTATCTTCCCGGCCGTATGGCAGAGGGATGTATTGCACCGACGGGCGGCGCTGGGCCGGCTGGGGGTAAAGTTCCATAAGCTGAAAAATCTCGGGCGGCAAATCAGGGTTTATCGGGAGATTCATTTCTTTCAGCTTGTCGCAAGTAATGGGATAATCGTGGGTCCAGCGGCCTTCGGTCAGCATCTTGGCCAGCTCGCGGGCCCTTGCGGCGTCCATTTTATCGGACAGCAGCCGGGTGACGAAATCCTCGACCTGCTTGATGGCCTTTTCGGCGATGTCCGCCAATATCAGGGTGTTGTCATCTACCCGGTCGATACTCTTTTGCCTCACCGCCTTCAGGATCGACGCCGCCGGGTACTGGCCAAGCTGCGGATCAACCGGCCCCAACACGGCATTGCAGTCCATGACGATTTCATCGGCGGCCAGCGCGATCATTGTCCCGCCGCTCATGGCGTAGTGGGGCACGAAAACGGTCACTTTGGCTGGATGGCGCATCAGTGCGTGGGCGATTTGCTCCGACGCCAGCACAAGGCCGCCGGGAGTATGAAGGACGAGGTCTATGGGCATATCGTCAGGCGTAAGCCGGATCGCGCGCAGCACGTGCTCCGAGTCTTCGATATTGATATAGCGGCTAATTGGCACTCCCAGCAGGCTGATAGCCTCCTGCCGGTGAATCATGGTAATAAGCCGCGACCCCCGCTTTTCTTCAATCTGCCGGATTAGGCGCAGGCGAGCTCGCTCAATGCTTTGGTGTTTGAACATCGGCCAAACGGTAAAAACAAAAAAGAGTAGCCAAAAAATGCCGGAAAAATCCATAATCTCCCTCCATCAACAGTATACCTGATAACTTTGCCGACAATTGCCCTTCTCCCTGCTTGTATTAAAAATTAATCACTTACACACGCAAAAACACCGCTTTTCCTTGCGGCAAGCGGTGTTTGCCTTGAGTGGCGACCGTTAATTTAACCCTTTGGCGCCGGTGTTACCATGCCGTTAACGCTGACCAGCCAGCTGGCAATCCAACCGGTAGTAGCGCCGTCCGGCAGGACTACCTTATACCAACCAAAGGCCTGATCTTTAACCGTCACCATAGTGTCTTTATTAACCTTGGTTATCGACGGGAAATTAGTGCCAGGACCAGTGCGGACATTAACGTTATTGCCGGTCACAATGCCTGTTCCGTAGGTTACGGGCATACCGGCCGTCGGCGTCATCGGACCGGTGACAATCACGTTTTGCTCGCCGTAGCCGGCGTACTGGTCCTTAAACTGACTGGCCGAAACTTTGTCGTCGGCATGGCCTTCAGCAGCGGACACCGTACTGTCGGAAGTGGTTTGCTCCACTTCGCCCACCGCCGTGACAGGGCCAAGGGCATAGACGTCCATCTCGGTCGTCGTCACGACCCGCGCCCAAATCTTAAGTACGATGGTAATGTGTACTTTCCGCCGGTCGCTTTCTTCAAAGTCATAATCAACGAACTCAACATTGACATCTGCCGTAGCTTTCATATCCGGTTCCGTACCCGGAATCTCGATATCGCGCGTCCAGCGGACGTGTTTCTTCTCAAAGGCATGCACCGGCTGGTTGGGCAAATCGGCCACATACATAACCTTAACTGCGAGCTCGCCCCGGACGATGACTTTGTCGCGGATAACGTCTACGCTTTTAATGCAGACATCTTTTACATAGACATCGATGACCTGATCAATGTCCGGCTTTTGCGCCGGCAATTCCATATCAAATTCGACAACCCGCTGCGCCATTTCAGCGCCAAGCACTTGCTCAACCTGGATCTTTTCTATGCCAGGCTCCGGACAGCCGCAGGTTGCCTCGAGGTTATTCGTGGTGCCGGTGCCGGAAACGCTGACCGTGTTGGCACCGCTGTTACTGGTTGAGCCGGAGCTTTGTCTGAATTTTTCCTCGTCCATTTTTTTCCCCCCTTTTTCCAGGATAGCGGCGCCAAGACTTATCCTTTCGGTTTGGCCGGCATAGCGGCGCCGATGGTTACTTCACGGTCGGTAAATACTTTCACGGTAACTTTCAGCACAACCGCTACGTCGAAATCGCGGGTGCAGTGCTCGTCGTCATGATGGTGGTGATGACACTCGTCGTCATGATGGTGGTGGTGATGACACTCGTCGTCGCAGTAGTCGTCATCGTCGTCACAGGCAATAGGCTCGTAGTTTTTGTACTTGTAAGCCCGGGTGTGCTCCTCCACGTCGTAATCTACGAATTCAACCATTACGCTGGCATCGGCGTCCATGCCTTTACGGGCGCCCGGAATGGGAACATCAAGCGTCCACTTTTGATGCTTGAGTTCCACCGCATGTACCGGCTGGTTGGGCAGACAGGCCACATAAATGGCTTTGATTTCAAATTCGCCGCGTACCAGGACTTTGTCGGTGATGACGTCAACACTGTTAACCTCAACATCCTTAACAAAGACATCGACGATTTGCTCGATCGCCGGCTTTCTGTCCGGTACCCTGACATGGATATCCATGGTTTTTTGCTTTTCAGCTTCACCCACAACTTGGCGAACAACGATAGTCTGCGGCCCAGCTTGCGCCCCAAGCGTACATTGGTTCATATTTGCCCGCTGCATATCTTTATCGTCCACAAATATTCCCCCCTTTGTATGTTCTACTTATATATATGCCTGTGCTATTTCGGGTGTGACAAAAAACATCGTCGGCCAGAACCTGCCAACGGCCGACAGAAGGATTTTTTTATTTTAACGATAATAGGTAACAGAAAAACTATGCGTGAAAAACAGAGGTGATGGAATGCGCATTTCCTGGAAGCAATACGCCGTTGTCGGCCTGGGCGGACTGATTTCGGCCGTTGGCATCAACGCCTTTTTGGTCCCTCACCATTTCCTCAGCGGCGGTATCAGCGGCATCGCCATGATTTTGTACTTTCTTTTTGGTTGGCCGATCGGTCTTTTGATTGCTCTCCTCAATATCCCCTTGTTCATCGCCGCCTACCGGCTGCTGGATAAAGAGTATGTGGTCGGCGCTCTCTACGGCATGGTCGTTTTTGCCGGCGCCGTGGACGCCACCCGTTTCCTCGCCACCCTTAACCTGGTAGACGATACTGTGTTGGCTGCCATCTATGGCGGTGTCATCGGCGGCATCGGCTCCGGCCTCATCTTCCGGGTAAACGGCAGCGGTGGCGGTCTGGATATCATCGTGGCTATCCTCAAGAAATACTACGCCTTTAATATGGGGCTCGCCGGTTTTGCCATCAACTGCGTCATTATGGTAGTGGCCGCGGCGCTGTTTGGCCTTAAACCGGCCATGTATACTCTCATCTCCATGTTCGTGAGCGCTAGTCTAACGGACAAGGTTATCGAAGGGTTTAACCGCAAAAAAACGGTCGTTATCATTTCCGACCAAAGCGAAGCAATCGCCGGCGCTATTCTGCAGGAACTGGGCCGAGGGGTAACCTTCCTGCAAGGGGAAGGCGCTTTTACCCGGCAGAATAAGCAGGTTATCTTTGTTGTCGTCACGCTGACCCAGATTGCCAAAATCAAGTTTATTGTCGAGCGGTGCGATCCCTGCGCCTTCATGATCGTGCAAGATGCCGCCGAGGTACTGGGCCGGGGTTTTACGCTATAACGATTTAGTCCCAGCTGACGAAGACCATGCCTAATGTAACGAGGGAAGCGCCGATAAACTGCCTGGCCGAAATATTCTCGCCTAAGAAAAAGTGACTAAACAACAAGGTAATGAGGGGAGCACAGGACATGATCAGTACCACCTCATTGACATTACCGCTTTTCAAGGCGGCGAAATAGGCCAGGTCGCCCAAAAGCGCCGCCAGGACGGCCTCACTAAAGATAAATAGCCAGAACATTGGTGGCACGTGAAAGACTTCCTGATAGCTGCGCGAGCCAATTAACCAGGCCATGACCAACACCGCCGCAATTACCGTTCGTAAGGCAAAGGCAGTGATTGGACTGACGCTGTTTAAGGCCATTTTGCCGAAAAGCGGCGCCAATCCCAGACACAAAATGCCAAAAAATGCATAAACAAAGACCATACTCTCACTCCGCATTTGGTCATCACTTACTTAAATCTATGCGCAGACGCCAAAACCCAATACAACTTTTAGCGCTGCCGCTACGAGAAACATAACATTTCGACACACATCGTCATAGTATATAACAGAAGGTCTTTCCATGTGAAAGGCCAATCTGAATAGGAGGTTGTGTGTCGTTATGGACTCGACAAAAAATCCCAAGTGGTACTGCGGCAATGGCAAATGTGACTGTGACTATGACGATTATGACTGTGACGGCGGCGACTATATGCCCATGATGCCCATGGATGACTGCTACATGCCCAAAATGCCCTGCAAAATGGAAAAGAAATGCGTAAAAACCTTTACCAGCACCTTTAAACTGTACAGAATTTGCCACTACCGGCTATATAAGGTTTGCCCGCGCTGCCGCCACGAGTATGACTACCACCGTTACGGCATGTGCCCTAAGTGCATGAAAATGTATTAGACAAAAAAGTTCCGCAAGGCTTTGCCTCGCGGAACTTTTTTCATATCTGTTTATTTGCCGATAAACTCCTGCACCACATAGACGGACCCATCCGCGGCGTGACGTACGCCGATGCCAACTTCGGTGTAGTTGGGATTGAGAATATTGGCGCGGTGTCCCGGGCTGTTCATGAATGCCTGCTCAGCGCTGGCCACATTGCGGTTAATGGCTATATTCTCACCGGCGGTGCGATAGCTGATGCCGGCGGCGCGCATGCGGTCAAAGGGCGATTGGCCTTCCGGATTGTAGTGGGAGAAATAGCCGCGGTTAATCATGTCCTGTGCATAACGTCTGGCAAGGTCGGTGAGCTGTGGGTTAACTTTAAGGGCCGGCAGACCGTATTTAGCCCGGTCGGCGTTGAGGAGGGCAACTGCCTGCTGTTCTTCAGCGGCAACGGAAGCGGAGTTGGTCGGTTGCGACTGGGATGGCTTTGTTGGGGTTGGCTGAGTCTGGGTTGGCTGATTCTGGTTAGCCGACGGGGTATGTACCGCATTACTGGGCGGCGTGGAAGTTTTCGCCGGCGCTTCCTTGCTGTCCCCCTTGCCACCTTTGGTCAGCATGGCGAAAAGACCGAGAGCGGCTAAGCTCATGAGGATCTTGTCAGCCTTGTCCTCTTTTACGATAGACTGAACCTCCGGGGTGGCGGCCAAAGCGCCAGTAGCATAGGCCCCTCCCAGCGAAGTGACGAACATTGAACAAATGGTAACGCTTAAAACGGCGATTTTGGTTAATTTGTTAGTGCGCATCATTTCCCTGCCTTTCTGTGATGTATTGAAACTCTGGTTCGCTATAAATATTCGTTATCCGTTAATAAAATCCTTTCGTGTGCCTTCCGGTAATGTTTGGCAGGGAGGAACACCAGCACTAGCACGCCTTATTAACAAAACCGCAAAGATATTCATGCCAATAAATTGGCACCACAAAGCATGAAAAGTAAGTTTTTGAACTAATCCGCGCGACAACTGTCGCGCGCGTAGCCCTTTGCGTTCTTCGCGGCCTTTGCGGTTTTACGCTTTTCAGGGTAGGACGCTAAGGCCGCAAAGGGTATACCGGGCGCGACGCATGTCGCGCCAAAAAGAAAAATCCTTTGCGCACCTTTGCGCTCTTCGCGAACTATCCTGGAAATCGGTAAGTGGAAAGTAGAAAGTGACGGGATAAAGTTATTTCCATTGTTTGTGGCGCCAATTATTGGCATGATTATCTTTGTGGTTAAAACTTACTTTCTGATATAGCAAAAAAGCTGCCCGTTTTGTGCGGGCAGCGCCAATTTAAAGCTTGGTCTTGGGCATGCCGAGCCGGAACTTGCCGCGCGTCTCAAGGCCACCCACGCCTTCCACGCCGGTAACCGAGGCGGTAATTGCATCGTTGATGTCGACCGTCTTATTGATGGGGGTAAAAGCTACTTTCTCAGCGATGAACACCGGGTCGTAAGCATGAATAAAAATGCGGGTCGGCGAACTGGCGAAATTGGCTCCCGCTTCCAAGATTGCCTCAAAATAGGACTGACAGGCGCCAGCAAAAATGACAAGCTCGTCACGGGACGGTTCAAACTGGCGGGCGTTGCGCACCGACTGGACATAGTATTTGGAGTTGCGATAGCTGTTAATATCGCGCCAGTCCTGCTCCTTTTTCCTGCCGCCAACTAACGCGTCGTGACCGGTAACGACGAGGATGTCAGGGCGGTATTCCTGCAGCAGGGGAATAATCATCTCCGGCTGCTTGGACTCCTCAATCCATTTTCCGTGGGCCTCAATATTAAGCTGACTGTAGGTCTTGAGACACATTCTTAAGTATTCTTCGTCGCCGTCAATATGCAGGACCCGCCCTGGACAATCAAAAAAATCAAATTTTTTGGCGGCCTCACCCCGGGACATTTCCCGCTGTTCCCGCTCCAGGCTGCGACGCTGCATCACCCGTTTGAGACTTTCGTTATGCATGCTCTCCATCCGGACAATTTCGTTGCGCAAATGCTCGGCGTCAATGCGCTGCACATCATCGAGCGGCGCGTCGGCTAACAGCCGTAAATGGAGCCCCTTTAAAATGCAGTGCCTAACGCCTGCCTCGTCGCTGAAAATATCAGTCACTTTAAAGACAATATCGCCGCCATGCGATTTGCGAATCACTAGGTCGCCAACAGCTATCGACACAGTCACCCCTCCCTCCCATTACTACATACTATGTGACATGGCAAGCGATTGCTACTTAAAGGAGCAGACGCTTTTTCCCGCCCGGCAGGGTAGCAATCGACAAGAGTTCCCAATATACTGTAGTAAGCTCGGAGGAGCGGTTCCGGCTGTGGGTTCGCGCTTACAGCCTTGCAGGATTTCCAACGAGGTGATGGGCACATGATAACCGTAGTCGTTCCAGCCAAGAACGAAGCCGGCCGCATCACCACGGTGCTGCAAAACTTGGGAACCCTGCCGATCGATCACATTATTCTGGTATGCAACGGCTCTAAAGACGGCACTATGCAGGAAGTTTTGCAGATGCGGCTGCCAAAACTGCAGATCATCTATTTTGAGGAATGTCTGGGCATCGATGTCCCTCGCGCCATCGGCGCCAAAATGGCCTTGACTTTAGGCAGCGATGTCGTCGCTTTTGTAGATGGTGACATGGTCGGCACCTTCATCGAAAACTTGATGGAATTAGTTGACGGCGTTCTGCTAAAGCACCTCGACATGGCGCTGACAAACTGCTACCCATCGCCACCGCGCCACGTTGAACGCTATAACCCAACTTTTCAATGGCGACTCAACCTCAACAAAGAACTCGGACTGGATAAAAAAATCAGCTTGGCCACCCCGGCCCACGGCCCCCACGCCGTTTCCCGCCGGCTCTTGGAAACCATCCCCATGCGGGAACTGGCCATCCCACCGGTGGCTATGGCACTTGCCAGGCTGCACAAACTCCGCATTGATATCGCCACCACCATCCCCCACTATCGGCTAGGGTCTTCCATCAAGAATCAAATCCATACCAACAAAATCATCGACACTATTGTCGGCGACTGTTTGGAAGCCATCGCCGTCTTTCACGGTCAGCCGCGGACCCGTCAATGGCAGCACAAAACCTATATCGGCTACCATAGTGACCGCCGCTTTGACCTTATTGACCTTTTTCTCAGCCCCAAAAAAGAGTAAGAAAAAGGCAAAGTCCCTGTTTCCGCGTGGAAACAGGGACTTTGCTATTGCTGAGCAGTCCAGGCGTTCGCCAGGGCGGCAAACTCCGCCAATGTGAGCGTCTCGCCGCGCCGACTGCCGTCGATACCGGTCCGGCGCAGCATGTCGGCCACTACATCTTTGGCAATACCACCGCCTTTCAAGGCATTGGCCAGCGTCTTGCGCCGCTGGGCAAAAGCAGCTTTAACGACGCGGAAGAAGGCCTTTTCATCGGTCACGGACACCGGGGGCTCTGGCCGCACGATGCAGCGGATAACTGCCGATTCGACCGCCGGCGCAGGGATAAACGCCTGCGGCGGAACAATAAACATAATTTCCGGCTGGGTATAAAACTGTACGGCTACCGACAAAGCGCCGTAGTCTTTGCTGCCAGGGGCAGCCACCATGCGCTCGGCTACTTCCTTTTGCACCATCGTCACCATAAGTTCGACGGGCAGCCGCTCTTCCAGCAGGCGCATAATGATCGGGGTTGTAATATAATAGGGCAAATTGGCAATAACTTTAAACTTTTCCGCCTTTATTTCCCGGGAAATGTCGATGCGGAGAATATCGCCATGAATGACGCGCACATTGTCATATCCCGCCAGCGTTTTTGCCAATACATCCAGTAATTGCCGGTCGAGTTCGACAGCCGTCACGTTCGCGCCGGCTTCGGCCAAGCCTTGCGTCAGGGTGCCGATTCCCGGCCCGATTTCCAGCACCGCCTCGCCCGGTTTTACCGCTGCGGCCGCGACGATGCCGTCCACTACCTGCTCATTGACCAGAAAATTTTGCCCCAGTTTTTTACTCGTCTGAATGCCAAAAGTTTTCAGGATGTGGAGCGTTACGTCCCGTTTGGCAATTTTAGGCTGAATCATTTGCCGCCTCCAATTCTGACAGGGCCTTAATAAACTCGGCGCGGGTGACGCCGTAGTAGTTAAGCCGGCGCAAGAAGGTTTTGGCGTTGGCAAAGCCAATCCCCAGTCTGGCGCCCACGGCGGCCCGGCGGGCTGACGCTTCGGGGGCACCGGTAAGCCGCGCCGTCACCAGGTCCCGCCAGGTGAACTCCTCTACCGGCCGCCACTCCTGGGTGCGAACCTTGGCCAAGGCCGCGCGGATTGCCGCCGGCGAAGCCTGCTCTACGCCAATATCGTCTTCGCTTTTGGCCTCCTCCCGTGGGATAAAGGCATGCCTGGCCTGGGGGTACCGCTTGCTCAAAAAGCGCCGAATACGCTCGCCGGCACTGTCCGGATCGGTCAGGATGATAAGTCCCCGTTTGCGGTACGCCTGGTCAAGATAAGCGAGAACGTGTGGCGGCAAATTATAACCGCCGGTGGCCACCACCTCGGCGTCTACCGCCCGCCGGACAGCCGCGATGTCCTGCTTACCTTCCACCACAATCACTTCTTTCAACACCCGCCTCCCCTCCGTTCGTTAGTGAATATGTAATATTATACCTGATTTTGTCCTGTTCAATATAGATATGTTGCAAAAAATAAAAATGCCGACACGCCCTAACTATGGAACAAAAGCGCTAGCGCGCCTTTTTAACAAAACCACAAAGGCCGCTAAGGCCACAAAAGGTATACCGGGTGCGACGGTCTGCCCGCGCCAAAAAAATTTCTTTGCTGAACTCCGCGCCCTTTGCGAACTACCCTGAAAAACGTAAAACCACAAAGTGCGCAAAGAGCGCAAAGGGCTACGCGCGCGACAATTGTCGCGCGAGATTAGTTCAAAACTTACTTTTCATCGCTTGTGGTGCCAATTTATTGGCATGATTATCTTTGCGGCCAAAAACTTATGTTTTCTGATATGAGCCAAAAAGACAGGGCCGCAGCCCTGTCTTTTAGTCCAAAATATACACTTTGACCATACGGCGGCCGAAATTCCAGGCCTCTTGATAACCTTCCATGCACAGATCAATTCTGTTGCCGACGATGGCCCCGCCGACATCGGCGGCTAGCGCCAAGCCATAATTCGGGATATAAACCCGCGTGCCGAGCGGAATGACATCCGGGTCGACGGCGACAATACCGTGCCGGGCCGGGATACCGGTGGCGGTAAGACCATGGGGAGCGCCATCGGTCGGGTTATAGGCCGTAGCCTCCATCCATTGGACACGCTTGAACCGCAGGGTGCCGCGCGACGTCTCCACCGTATCACGGGTTCCCACATGAATTATCCGCGGTTTGGGTTCGCGCACCACCTTTTCGCTCAGGGTCTCACTGCCGGCCAGTTCACCGTCTTCATAACGCAGTTTGACGGTAGCTACCTTAAGGCCAACCTCGCCGTCCGCTACGATCGCCTCGTCGCCTTTTTCCAGCTTGGCGTCAGGCTGGCGAACAACCGGATAAGGCAGTTCGATTTCTTGTTGGACTAGTTTTTCCGTGACCGTGGCCACCTTGATAGTCATCCCGGCCGTTGGGCGGACATCCCTGTCCGGCGCTACCTTTACCTGGTCGCGGGGAATACCGAGGGCGTCGAGTACTTCCCCGACCGTAGGCTTGCCGGTCACAACGATGTCGGTCTTGCCTTGGTAGACAACCGTAACCGGCACGGCCCGGTACACCTCGATAACCGTGCCGTCTTGCAGCCCGGGTGTTGACAGGCGGTACTCGTCTTTTGGCCCCAGGTACACCCCGGCCTGAGCTAAGACTTCTTCAATGGTGCTATGTAAAGTGCGTATAGCGATAGTGCGTCCATCAGCGACAACATGAACCTTTTTTTGGGCCCACACAAAGCCGGTCACAAGCAGCGATATAGCAAGCAGCGCCGCTAAGAGCGCTGTTTTGCGGCGTCCGGCCAACAGGCTCCGCAGCCTGTTCGGCCAGACGGACTGATCATCACTCATGCAACCCCTCCTTTCGCAATTTTAGTATTATAACTTAAAAATATAGTAATTGTCAAATGAGGATCGGCCTTCCTGGTCAGGATTGTGTCCACATTATTCCCAGTATTTAACTAATTTATACGGAAACAGTATATTGTCATATATGCCAATATATGCTTGGCATACTGCGATAGTGTCAAGACACTGTAGGATTTTTTAGAAGACCAGCAGTTGGCGTATCGGCCAGAGGGAACCTTCTGGACCATGCGGCTTAAGTTTTTCCTTCTGTCTTGGAATAAAAAAAATCAAGTAAATTTTTGGAAGGAAATTCAAGTATTGTCAAGAATTTTGCAAATAGTTGCAAATAGTTTATTGCGAGGTGATGGTTTATGCTGATTATTACCCTTTTAGGTACCGGTAATTATCAAAAAACCACTTATGAGTGGAAAGAAAACGATAAAACTTGTGCATATACGACTGAATTTTTCCCAGAAGCAATAGCTCATTTTTTTCAACCGGATAAAATAATGGCGTTGGTCACTTCGCAGGCTAAAGCTCATGCTAATTTTAAAAATTTTTGCGACCGGCTGCCGGGGCTGATCGAGGCGATAGATATTCCGGAAGGAAAATCCGAGCAAGATTTATGGGCTATCTTCGACAAATGCGCCGCGGCCATTGACGAGAAAGAAACCATTATTCTGGATATCACCCATGCCTTCCGGTCACTACCGCTATACGTCTTTACGGTGGCTGCATACCTGCGTCGCACCAAGGGGGTAAAAATCAAACATATCGTCTATGGGGCATATGAGGCGCGTGACGAACGAAACCATTCGCCCACCCTGGATCTACGTTGCCCTGGAAGGAGTGAGTATATGTACAAGCGCTACGAACTAGAAGTGCTTACCCCCCTTGCTATTGGCAGCGGCAGCAAGATATCCCCGCTGGAATATTTGATAAACAACGGTAAATTTATCCGTGTAGATATGGACAAATTTTTCCATGACAAACGCTTTGATCCAAATAAATTTATCCAGCAAGCGGAAGCAGGCCGGCTTGATTTTGCCCGGAACTGGCCGTTTGCTGCCGACCACCCATTATATGTCCTAAGCGGCGACAAACATACTTTGGATGGGTTGGCACCAGGCCGCAGCGAAGTACACGAGTTTGTGCGGGAAGCTGCTGGCTGGATGGTACCCGGCAGCTCGCTCAAAGGCGCGCTCAGGACATGGACATACCAGGCGGCCATGACTAAAGATGATCACCAAAAATGGCTGGAAAAAATTGAAGAAAAAGCTGCTGACGCCAAACGCAAAAAAGAAGAAGCCGCAACTAAAGCCGAACACGCCGTCAGCGGCACTCCCAATTATTCGGCCTTCCGGGCACTTCGCCTTGGCGCTCTGCAGCAGTTGATTCCGCAAATATGGCTGTTTATGCGGCACGGGTGCTGTCGCTCCGCCAGGACGGCAGCTATGGCTGGAGCCCCGTAATACGGTAAATGATCCGCACCAGGCAACCGTTATCTTTTTTGAAGGTATCCAGCCCGGAACACGCCTTACCGGCCGCATCATGCTCGACGATAAGTCCCTGACTAATACCGCCATGCCGTTGGCTGGGAAACACCTTTTTGATAATTGGCTAATTCGACTTCGCGAAGCTGTTCGGCGTTATCTGGCCGATGAAAAAACCTTTTTTACCAAGATCGGACTGCAGCCGCTCGTCCAACAATATGCGCAATTTGAGCGTATTGCGGCAAACTTAGACGACAATCAACTGATATTGCCGGTAGGCTGGGGTTCCGGCTACACTGTCAAAACAGTCCGGGGAGGAATGAGTGAGCATACATTCCGCCATCTGGCACGTGTCTACGGGCTCCAGCTGCGGGAAGGGTTTCCTTTTCCTAAAACGCGTAAAATTGTCTTTGTTCAAGGTGAACCGGCCACTGTCTGCGGAATGGTCAAGCTGACCTTCGGGGAGGATTAGATGTTTGACGATTTTTGCTTTGCTGTTTACGAGCTGACCATGACGGCTGGCGAACACGGTCTTGTGCTGCCGGAATACAAGGGGTCGACTTTGCGCGGCGGGTTTGGTCATGTTTTCCGGCGCATTGCCTGCGTCCAGCGCCAAGTAGACGACTGCCGCCAGTGCCTGCTTTTCGCCACTTGTCCATATGCGCTGGTATTCGAGCCAGCGCCTTTACCGGATAGCGCTGTGCTCAAAAACCTCAGCGATATTCCCCGGCCGTTTGTCTTAGAGCCGCCAGCTGACACCCGGCGGCGCTATGCGCCAGGTGAAAAACTAGTTTTCCGGCTAGTGCTGGTAGGCCAAGTAATCGAATTGTTGCCTTATTTTGTTCTGGCCTTTAAAGAACTGGGCCGGATTGGTTTAGGAAAAGGGCGCTTGCCCTGCGAACTGACAGGGGTCGACTACATTATGCCTTTTAGTGGTACCCGCTACTCGGTATATAGGCGTGATAGCGATCGCATAGACGTTACCCGACAAGGAATTACGCTCAAAAGTTTGCCGGCTGGATACATTCAACAGAAATCTAACCGCTTGCAGCTGGTTTTCCATACCATGACCCGTCTCAAGCATGATCATAAGTTGGCCGGCAACATCCCCTTCCATGTCCTAGTGCGTAATCTTTTACGTCGTATAAGTACCCTTTATTATTTTTACCATGGCGGTCGTATAGCCACTCTTGACTACCAAGCCCTTATTGACACGGCCGGTACCATTGCCACGGTTTATTCCGACTTACAACTTGTTCACTGGGAACGTTTTTCTAACCGTCAGCAGGTGCGCATGGACCTTCCCGGGTTGGTCGGCGAAGTAGAATACGAGGGAAACATCATCCCTTTTCTGCCTTTACTTCGTTTAGGTGAAATTATACATGTTGGCAAGGGGTGTACCTTCGGCTTGGGAAAGTATGAAATAAAGGCTGTAAATTGAAGCACTATATCAAACATTGAAAAATTACTGCTCCTCATATTTGGGTATTATAATAGCAGGAAAAACCACCAAAAAAGCAAAATGTAATGCATATCAATAAACAATAATTTCCCCATGATTATGGCATCCCCTAGTAACTGGCCCGGTCGGACTGACAAATGCTTGCCACAAGGTGAATTGGTTCATGGCAAATAAACTTCGCAAATACCCCGGCTTTTCGTGCAAAAAATTTATTTTCGAAAATAAATATGCCAGAACTACTTTTGAACCGTCAATAAACCCAGTAATTACGCG